>CAYGNU010000305.1:0-6058 GCA_964351175.1 uncultured Roseivirgaceae bacterium
TTATACCTCCTTACCAATGGATCAAATTAATGCAAGCTGAACTTGATGCAGGTGCATGGAAAGTGATTGGGGAGGCTCGTGAAGGAGGAAACGTTGGGCTTTTTAGAAGTACTGGTGAGGTGAGGTCTGGTCTAGTTCAGGAAATTTTGACTAAAATTCCATTTGAGAAGATCATCTGGGAGGCACCTATTAAAGCGCAGCAAGTATGGTTCATCAAATTACTGGGCACCAATGTCAATATGGGTAACATTGCTCCTAATGAGGTAATTCCATTAGAGACAATTAGATTAGGACTAAGAGGTGATACTTTCAGTCATTTTTTGAATTCTACTCCTGAAAAATAATTTCTAGTATGGGCCGCTTTAAAAGTCAGATTTTAACTTATCTGAAAGGTATCGCCATGGGCGGAGCAGATGTAGTGCCAGGAGTTTCAGGTGGTACTGTTGCGTTTATTACTGGTATATACACTGAACTTCTTGATTCTATAAAAAGTTGCGACCTAGAAGCAGTGAAATTACTTTCTAGGTTTGAGATAAAAGCCTTTTGGACAAAAGTCAATGGGGCATTTTTATTACCATTACTTTTAGGGGTCCTAACAAGTTTATTGACCTTATCCAAGGTAATAAAGCATTTGCTGGAAGCGGAACCAATATCTATATGGTCTTTTTTCTTTGGTTTGATTATTATCTCTTCCATACTGGTTTTGAGAGAAATCAAGAAATGGAAAGTAACAACATTCCTGCCGATGGTAATTGGCATAGCAATAGCCTACTTCATTACTATCGCGGCCCCTGCTCAAACCAGTGAAGCCTTATGGTTTGTGTTTATTTCAGGATGTATTGCCATCTGTGCTATGATCCTACCTGGCATTTCTGGCGCTTTCATTTTGCTCATTCTAGGAAAATATGAATTCATTCTTCATGCAGTAACTGAAAGAGATTTTTTAGTTATTGGGGTTTTTGCTTTAGGCTGTATAGTCGGACTATTATCTTTTGCTAGAGGTGTATCATGGCTATTAAAAAATTATCATGATATAGCTGTTGCTCTGCTTTCGGGGTTTATGATAGGTTCATTAAACAAAGTCTGGCCATGGAAAATAGCTTTAGGCTTTAGAATTAATAGTGAAGGGAAACAAGTGCCTACAATAACCGAGAATGTGTTACCTGGCGAATATTTAAGACAGACAGGAGAATACCCCCTTCTACTACAAGCTATTCTTTTTATGGCTTTAGGTGTTTTTATCGTAGTATTGATAGAGAAAATTGCACACTACAGAGCGAAACCACATAAATGAGAAAATTTGGACTTATAGGAAAAAAACTTTCACACTCTTTTTCTCAGGCCTATTTTTCAAAAAAGTTTATTGAACTAAATATAGAAGATCACTCCTACGATCTTTACGAACTTCCGTCCATTGAAAAAATTGAAAAGGTTTTAAGTGATAACGAGTTAGTTGGTCTAAATGTAACTGTTCCTTATAAACAAGAAATTTTGCCCTTCCTAGACTCTTTAGATCAATCAGCCAAGAGAATTGGAGCAGTCAACGTAATTAAAATTTCAAAGGATGGTTCAAGAAAAGGTTATAACTCTGACTATTATGGATTCAAACAATCTTTAGTTAAATGGCTCCCCAGTAATAAAGTTTTCAGAGCTCTTATACTAGGTTCCGGTGGAGCATCAAAAGCCGTTAGAGTAGCACTGGAGGACTTAAAAATCAGTTATAAAATTGTCTCAAGAACACCCAAAGAAGGAGAAGTTGGGTATGAAGAAGTTGAGCATTTACTTGTTGACCATAAACTAATAATAAATACTAGTCCTTTGGGAATGTCTCCACACATCGGTTCATACCCTAACATCCCTTATGAACTTTTAAATTCAAATTACTATTTATATGATTTGGTATATAATCCAGAAACAACGGAGTTTCTTAAAAGAGGATTAGAGAAAGGAGCTAAAATCAAAAATGGGCTTGAAATGTTACATCTTCAAGCAGAGGAATCATGGGCGATCTGGAATAGTAAATAAAATGGAATACAAATTACATAGCGAATACGTACCTACAGGTGATCAGCCAAAGGCTATAAAGCTATTGGTTAGTGGGATTAATGACGGTGAATTAAACCAAACGCTTTTGGGAGCTACTGGTACTGGAAAGACTTTCACCATGGCTAATGTAATTGCTCAAACAGGGAAACCAGCATTGGTATTAAGTCATAATAAGACCCTTGCAGCACAATTATATGGGGAGTTTAAAAAATTCTTTCCTGAAAACGCGGTTGAATATTTTATTTCATATTATGATTACTATCAACCTGAAGCATTTATTCCAAACTCCAACCTTTACATAGAAAAAGACCTTTCTATAAATGAAGAAATAGAAAAATTAAGATTAAGTGCGACTTCCGCACTTCTTACTGGGCGGAGGGACATTATTGTTGTTGCATCAGTATCTTGTATTTATGGTATTGGTAATCCTGAAGAATTTGGAAAAAATGTAATTAAGTTAAGAGTTGGCGAATCAATTCCAAGGAACAAACTATTATTTGCCTTTGTAGATATTCTCTATAGTAGAACCGAAGCAGAATTTAAAAGAGGTAATTTCAGAGTTAAAGGTGATACGGTAGATATATTCATCGCTTATGGAGATTTCGCTTACCGTATAATTTTCTGGGGTGATGAAATCGAAGCAATTCAACAGATAGATCCACATAGTGGTAAAAAGATTTCTGACGAACAGGCAATAACCATATTTCCAGCCAACCTTTTTGTTACTGGAAAAGATACACTTCACACTGCCATATCTGAAATTCAAGATGAACTAGTAGCACAACTAAATTTCTTTGAATCAGAAAAAAGACATCTTGAAGCTAAGAGACTTAAAGAACGTACCGAGTTTGACATGGAAATGATGAGAGAACTTGGCTATTGCTCTGGGGTTGAAAATTACTCAAGGTATTTTGATCGTAGAAAAGCTGGCGCAAGGCCATTCTGCTTATTAGATTACTTCCCCGATGATTATCTTATGATAGTTGATGAAAGTCACGTGACGCTACCACAAGTACGCGCCATGTGGGGTGGCGATAGATCACGAAAGGTCAATTTGGTAGACTATGGTTTTAGACTCCCTTCTGCCCTTGATAACAGACCTTTAACCTTTAATGAATTTGAAGGACTTCTTAATCAGGCCGTTTATGTTAGTGCTACTCCGGCTGAATATGAATTAAGAAAATCTGAAGGAGTAATAGTCGAACAGGTCATTCGTCCTACAGGCCTATTAGATCCAATCATTGAGGTAAGACCAAGTCAGAATCAGATAGATGATTTATTGGAGGAAATTGATGAGAGAGTAAAAAAAGAAGAACGTGTTCTGATAACAACACTCACCAAGCGTATGGCTGAAGAGCTCACTAAATACCTTGAAAGGGTAAATATCAAATGCCGATATATTCATAGTGAAGTGGACACACTTGATCGAGTCGAGATATTGAGAGAATTAAGACTAGGTGTTTTTGATGTGTTAGTGGGTGTGAATCTATTGAGAGAAGGTCTGGACTTACCAGAGGTATCGCTAGTTGCGATTATAGATGCCGATAAAGAAGGATTCTTAAGGAATGAACGATCATTAGTTCAAACCATAGGCAGAGCTGCTAGAAATGCTAACGGGATGGTAATCATGTATGCAGACAAGACTACAGGATCCATGCAGTCAGCAATTGATGAAACTAATAGAAGAAGAAGTCTACAAATGGCATATAATGAGAAACATGGTATAACACCAACAACAATTCTCAGATCAAAAGAATCTATTTTAGGACAAACTAAAGTTGCTGACAAGAAAAAATCATCAGCCAAATACTATATTGAAGAAGAACAGTCAATTGCGGCTGATCCTGTTGTAGCCTATATGGACAAGGCCGGATTAGAGAAAATGATTACAAAAACTCAGAAATCAATGGAGAAGGCTGCCAAAGAATTGAACTTTATGGAAGCCGCTCAATTAAGAGATGAGATGATGGAATTGAAAAAACTTTATGAAGAAAAGCAGTAGTTCCCAAACTCCTCGACTTTTACTGCGTTAAAATGTAAATCCTACAGATCTTATTATGAGTAAACGTTCACTTTTCATTATTGTATTGAGTTCATCAGCTTTAGGAGCGATATTTTCAGCTGCTTTAATTTTATCATATTTCGAGAGCAATCAAGGATATGCCTATAACTCTATATCCGAAAGGCAAAAGAGCAATGTTTCCAAAACAAGCTATATCGACACAATAACTGCAATTCCACAAGGGTTAAACTTTGTTAATGCAGCTACTAAAGTAACTGAGGGCGTTGTTCATATCAGATCGGTGTATTCCAGTGGGGGCTCAAGCTTCAATGCGCTGGAAGGTTATTTTAGAGGCCCAGCACAGTCTTCAGGATCTGGAGTTATATTATCAGATGACGGATTTATAGTCACCAACTATCATGTTATAGAAAATGCCAGTGAAATTGAAGTAGTTTTATCAGACAATAGAAGTTACTACGCGAAACTTGTAGGAACAGATCCCACTACAGACTTAGCCCTATTGAAAATTGAAGCTATTGATCTTCCTTATGTCTCATACGGAAATTCAGATAGAATATTACCCGGAGAATGGGTTTTAGCTATTGGCAATCCATTTGATTTAAATTCTACAGTTACTGCTGGTATTGTTAGTGCAAAAGCTAGAAACATCGGCATACTTAGAGACCGAAATAATTTACAAATCGAATCATTCATTCAAACCGATGCGGCAGTAAATCCAGGGAACAGTGGTGGTGCCTTGGTAAATTTAAAGGGTGAGCTCATCGGAATTAATACAGCAATTGCCACACCTAATGGAAGCTATGCTGGATACTCCTTTGCTGTGCCTGTCACTCTAGTTAAAAAAGTAATGGACGACCTTCTGGAGTACGGAAAAGTACAAAGAGGACTCCTAGGAATTAGAATTATCGATGTAAGTGCCCGAGTGGCTGAAGCTCAAGGTTTGAGTGTTGTGAATGGCGTTTTTGTGAGTTATGTAAATGATAACAGTTCTGCAGAAGAGGCTGGTCTTGAACAAGGTGATGTGATAATTGGAATTAACGATCAATCAATAACAAATGTGTCAGAACTTCAGGAAATGGTTGCTAGAAATAGACCTGGAGATGATATAAGCGTTACTTTTTTAAGAGAAGGTCAAGAAAATAAAGTGATCGCGACTTTAAGAAATACTGAAGGCAATACTGAAATGGTCAGAAATATTTTTAATAATGAAATTGAAGGAACTGTATTTGAAGATACAAGCAATGATGAAATGGCCAAGTATGAACTAAAAGGTGGTGTAAAATCTGTAAGAGTCAATGAAGGTAAATGGAAAGACTCCGGCTTAACGGAAGGATTCATAATAACCAAAATTGATAAAGTTAATATCATAGATCTTGAAGATTTACACCTTGTTCTCAAAAATAAAAGTGGTGGTATACTAGTAGAAGGAATTGATGAAGATGGCAATAAGGGAGTACTAGGAATAGATTGGTGAAAATGAAATTCAAACGATTGAAGGGGAGCTAACGCTCCCTTTTTTATTGCAGTTTGTAATGTCCTTTAAGGGAACATTCGATAGCTTTGTAGCCCATAAAATTCGATAAAAATGAGTAATAATTTCGGCATTAAAGAAGCGCTACAGCAATTAGGTGTTAATGAGATTAATTCTGGTACCTCAACAGGCAGCAAATGGTTTCCTAATGAAGGAGAAGTGATTTCGTCATACTCCCCAGTCGATGGTCAACTGGTTGGAAAAATTTATGCTACTACTGAAAAACAGTATGAGGAAGTTGTTCAATCGGCAGCTGAAGCATTCAAAACTTGGAGGTTAATGCCTGCACCAAAGCGTGGAGAAATTGTTCGACAAATAGGTGAAGAATTAAGAAAATATAAAGAGTCGTTAGGTAAGCTTGTTTCCTACGAGATGGGCAAGTCATATCAGGAAGGTCTTGGAGAAGTTCAGGAGATGATTGATATCTGTGACTTCGCAGTCGGTTTATCAAGACAGCT
>CAYGNU010000306.1:0-6026 GCA_964351175.1 uncultured Roseivirgaceae bacterium
AACATACTGACTCATTCGCGTGTAGCTCGCTTTTAATGCGTAGTTGTCATTTAGGCTGTATCTCAATGCTAATCTAGGCTCTGGCTGTACATAGTTTTTATTTTCAAGAAATGCAGCAGAAGTTCGTAAGCCTAAAATTCCTTCCAATTTATCTTTTTTAAATTCCCACTCACCATAAACTGCTGTTTCGGTAACTTTTCTATTGGTGCCGTCACTGCTAGGGATTATCTCCGAAATTTCACCACCTGAGTTTATCAAATTTGGATCTACATTTCTAAGAATCGTGGAAAAGCCAAAATTGAAGCTTCTATTAGGAGTTTTTTGAAGCGTAAAGTTTTGACTTAAGCCTATATCCTTAATATCTGCAATAACATTGATGAAGTTATCTTGAAAATAGCTATTGATTTTATAGTCGAATTTGGTGAGATGGAGATAGGTTTTTGATTTAAGATTACCGCGCTGATATTCATATTTCAAAGAATGAATCGAATTGCCAAGATTAAATGAAGTGCCAGCAGCATCTCCCTCTACATTCTCATCTCTCTGATCACTAAAGTCCAGGACATCATCTCCGGAGTAAAAACCATAATGTAGACTAGAATTATCATTAATGTCCCATTCCACATTGACATTAATGTCATAGAAGTAATAGGGTAAATCAATACTAGCAAGCCGCACCACCTGATCTGCATATGTTCTTCGACCAGCAATTTGAATAGCCAATTTATCTTTAATTAGCGGCTGTTCAATGGATATTCGAGAAGATATTAGACCAATTCCACCCTCAATAAATGTTCTATCCATTGATAAGTCTTTTGATTTTATATCTATTATCGAAGATAGCCTACCACCATATTCTGCTGGAAAACCTCCGGTCATCATACTTACTTCTCCTATTGCCGAAGGGTTAAAGACCGATAAAAAACCAAACAAATGGCCAGTGTTATAAACTGTTGCACCGTCCATCAGTACCAAATTTTGATCCGCAGCTCCCCCTCGTACAAAAAAGTCACTAGAACCTTCAATGCCCTTCGAGGCTCCTGGCAATAATGTGAGTGCTTTAATAAAATCTGGTTCTCCAGCCAATGCTGGCAATTGAAGTATTACTTCTTTTCTTAGTACCTGTTTACCCGGTCGGATATTTTCAAATTCTTTTATAGCGTCTGTGCGCATGCCAGTAACCTCAATTTCCTTAAGGGTGGTGGTTTGAGGGGTAAGTTTTATGGTATAGTCGTTTATTACATCTTGAATAGGAATTTTAAGTTTATAAAATCCAATAAAGGTAAATTCTAAGCTGTCATTTGAACTATAGTAGGGTATAGAAAAACGCCCAATACTATCGGTGCTATGGACAGATTTTCGAGGCAATAAAACAATATTGGCGTAAGGCAAAGGCTCAAGACTAGAGCCATCAATTAATTCCCCACTTACTTTAGATTTTTGAGCATGCGTAGGCCAATTTGCTGCTAAAAGCAAAATTGTGGCAATCAAGATATGAAGTTTGGTGTTTGATTTCATTGGCCGTAACCCTATAATGAAATTGACCAGTGTTTTGTTGCATTAAATGCAGTTTTTAGACAACAAAATCAAAATTTTAAAGATGTGATGAATTTTTGATTTGAAAAAAGGTATACTTTGTATATATGTATCCCTGGGTATTTTTCTGTTAAAATAGTTTCTATTATCTCATTTCATCAGTGCATTCATTTTTTCTATATGCTCTCTAAATTGACTTAAGGTTGCTGACAGTTTCTTAATCTCATCTTGGGCTTCCTTCCAGTCTTCTTGCTCAATAGCTTCTCTAACAGCAGGTAGTGTTTTTACACCGTAACCTGTGTAGAACCCAGGCGCATAGATTTGATGTTTATACCAACCTCTGCGTGGTAAACCACTTTCACTTGTCAATTTGCTTTCGCTTTTCATCAATAGCTCATTCAGAGAATTGATTTTAGCATCACTAAGTTTTGCATAGTCAAAGGAGGCGTATGCATTAATGGCACCTTAAAGGGCAGCGAGCTCGTTTTGAATAGGGCTAAAATCTAAATATGGAATCAGTTCCTTTTTTACAGGTTTCACAAATGTCTCTTTAGGATTAGCAGCTAATTCAAAGGCATTTTTATCTACCAATTGATTATGTTTTTCCACTGCGGCACGCATATCTTCAGATGTTTTCATCACCTCATCAAGATAGCCAGATACAGTTGTTTCCCATTGCTTCAATTCGAAAGGTAGTACATCAGCATTGGCCAATCTTAATACAATACGCCCGGTAGTCTTGGCGAGTGTTACACCATAAGCAAAATCAAAATCTTTGAATTTTTTAAAGTGATCATAAGTGTCATAAATGGTGTGGTATTCACCGCCTGAACTCTCACCACCAAAGCCGATATTCAAGGCAGGAATTCCTGAGTGCTGAATAAAAGGCGTGTAGTCAGAACCTGAACCCAGTGCATATAATTTAAAATCTGAATCACCACCATTTAACATATTGGCAGCTCCTCTACGCTCTGCTAAAGAAACTCCTTTCTGAGGATCTTGAACTGTATTGGCAACTTCTTTTACCATTGCTTGCAAAGTATGAGAACCGCCAGCACCAAGGAAGCCTCGGCCATTACTGTCGGTGTTAATGTAGGCCACAACCTTCTCTTGTAGTTCCTTTTCATGGTCTTCCACCCATTCTGTTGATCCAATCAAACCCGGCTCTTCAGCATCCCAAGCGCAGAATACAATTGTTCTTTTTGGTTTCTGTCCTTTTTTTGCTAATGCTCCAATGACTCTTGCTTCTTCCATCAATGCGACCATCCCACTTATAGGGTCGTTGGCACCATGTACCCATGCATCATGGTGATTTCCACGCATTACCCACTGGTCTGGAAATTCTGAGCCCTTCATGGTGGCGATTACATTGTGAGCAGGCTTTAGCTGCCAATCGAACTCTAATTTTAAATGCACCTTGGCTGGACCTGGTCCTATGTGATAAGTAATTGGTAAAGCACCCCTCCACGATGGTGGAGCAACAGTTCCCTTGAGCGCAGCCAATAATGGCTGAGCGTCCTGATAGGAGATGGGAAGAACAGGGATTTTAGTAATGGTTGGCGCATCTTTTCTATCAAGCCTTTTGGCATCTTTCGTGGCACCATAACCAGGCGTTAAAACATCACCTGGATACAGCGGCATATCCATTACAGAACCTCTTTGAACGCCAGTCTCATTTTTAAAGGCTCCTTCAGGATATACATCTCCTTGATAATAGCCATCATCCTCTGGGTCAGAATAAATTATACATCCTATTGCTCCTTTTTCTGCAGCAAGTTTAGGTTTGATTCCTCTCCATGATCCATAGTATTTAGCAATTACGATTTTACCTTTTACATCAATACCCAATTTCTCTAATTCTTCATAATCAGCAGGAACGCCATAATTTACAAATACTAATTCAGCCTCAACATCACCATCAGTTGAGAAAGCATTGTAGCTAGGCAAAAGGGCTTCACCTTGTTTAGTATATTCATCTTCATCAACAGCTACATTTTCTAATTTGGCTTTGTAGGTAGTTGGCTCTGTAAGCTCAAGTAAACGAACTTTAGGATATGGGAAAAGCACCTGATAGGTTTCGATTTTTGCATCATAGCCCCAGGATTTGAATTGTTTGACCATCCATTCTGCATTTTTACGACCATATTCTGTACCTACATAATGTGGCTCTGCAGCAAGTAGCTTCATCCAGTCGTCTAAATTTTGAGCTTTGAGTTGAGCATCAAAAGCGGCTTCAGTAGATAACTCTTTACGAACATTGGCTGGCTTAAAGCCAAGGATAGCTTCTTGTCCATTTGCTTGGAATATGAAGCCTAGGCAAATGAATAGTGGTAGTAATTTCTTCATAGGAATTTTATTAAGATTGATTTCTAAAAATGATATTGATATAGTGGTAAGTTAATCATTACAAATCCTTAATCAATGGCATTTACATGAGTGGGAAATACTGTAAGATTTTGGTTAATGAAGTTTATTTAGATATTTGGACCTGCTCGTATTAGCGCTAGAGAAATTAAAAGAAGTAGATTTTAAAGGGGAAATAAAGTAATAAAATAATATTTTTAAATATGAAAGACTTACTTCTCATTCCAATTCTTTTGTTCTCCAGCGTATTAACTGCCCAAACATTTAACTTTCAACTTGATCATACTGCCATTGTTGTTACTGATCTAGATAAAAGCGTAGACTTCTATAAGGATGTACTTCAACTAAAAGAGATAAAAGCACCGGGTGATAAAGATAAAATTCGCTGGTTTACCTTGGGTAATTTTGATCAATTACATTTGATAAAAACTGAGGAGATGCCTGATATTGAAACTCGTTCTATTCACTTCTCATTAAATACAGAGCATTTTGATGCTTTTGTTGCTTCGCTAGAAAGTCGAGGCATTATCTATACTGACTGGCCAGGTGAAAATTTTAAACAAAGCAAAAGACCTGATGGGGTCAGACAGGTTTATCTTCAAGACCCTGATGGTAATTGGATAGAGTTGAATGATGCTAAGTATCCAAACTAAAAAATTGAATTAATGCTAGTCATTGTCATGGGCGTAAGTGGTAGCGGAAAATCGACTATAGGAAATTCCTTAGCCGATCTTTTGAATTGGCCTTTTTTTGATGCAGATGATTTTCATCCTCAATCCAATAAGGATAAGATGGCCGCTGGAATACCTTTAACCGATGAGGATAGATACCCTTGGCTACAATTAATAGTTGACAGACTTTCTACTGAGTCCAATAGTATTTTAGCCTGTTCCGCTCTAAAATCAACCTATCGTGTAATTTTGAACGAAGCTTCTGAAAATGTAAAATGGGTTTATCTTAATGGGGATTATGAAACCATTAAACAGAGAATGGAGAAACGGCCTGATCATTTCATGAAGTCTGATTTGTTACGATCACAATTTGAAACCTTAGAAGTGCCTTCTGATGCTATTGAGATTGATATTACATCATCAATTGGTGAGATAGTAGTTAAAATAATTAACAATATTCGATGATCGATTATATACTCTTGCTGGCAGTCTTTTCTGGAATTGCTGCGTTACTTATTCTAATTTTATTTTTTAGAATACATGCTTTCATTGCATTGCTGATAGCCAGTATTTTGGTTGGTATCATCGCAGGGGTTGAGCCATTATCAATTATCAAAACCATGCAAAATGGTATGGGCGGTACGCTCGGATTTGTGGCGATGGTTGTTGGTCTAGGTGCGATATTTGGCGCTATTTTAGAACAGTCAGGTGGGGCAGAGGCGTTGGCTAAATTCCTCTTGAGCAAGTTTGGAGAAAAACGAGCTTCATGGGCCATGATGATCACTGGATTTGTAGTGGCCATCCCTGTTTTCTTTGATGTGGCCTTTATCATTTTAATCCCGATGGTTTATGCTTTGCAGCGAAAAACCAAAAAATCATTATTACTCTATGCACTCCCATTACTAGCGGGTTTAGCCATTACCCATACTTTTATTCCCCCTACACCAGGACCAGTGGCGGTTGCGGATATTTTGGGCGCGAATTTGGGATGGGTAATCATGATGGGTTTTCTGGCGGGTATTCCTGCAGCTATAGTGGGCGGCCCTATCTTCTCTAAGTTTATAGCAAAAAAGATTCAGCTCGAAGCACCTGAGGAAATCAAGAACGAAAACGCTCAAACAACATTTCCGACTGTAGGAATGATCATAACAATAATCATTATCCCCATCCTGTTAATTGTAGCCAATACATTATTAAACAGTTCTCTAGTTGGGGCGGGTACCATTTCTGAAAGTGCTAAGAGTTGGATTGAAATGATAGGGCATCCATTTAGCGCCTTAATAATTGCCAATCTATTAGCTTGGTATTTATTGGGAATAAGAAGAGGACTGACTAAAGAAGTATTGCTCAAGATTAGTGGTAAGTCCATGGAGCCAGCGGGAATAATTATTTTATTGACGGGTGCAGGCGGGGTTTTTAAGCAGATGTTGGTGGATACTGGAGCAGGTGAAATGC
>CAYGNU010000307.1:0-5687 GCA_964351175.1 uncultured Roseivirgaceae bacterium
AAAAAGATGATGAAATAGAAGATAACAACGACTTCAATGATGATAACCAAAATGACTTCAATGAAGCAGATGATAGTTTTGGTTTACCAGAAGTCGATTATCAACCATTAGATGAAACAACAGAAGAAGAAACTTCAACAGCATCTGATGAGAGCACATCTTCGTACGCTGAAGAAACTTCATCCTCATATTCAGATGACTCTTCAAATGATTCTGAAAGTGATAATTATTCATCAAGTGATCAGGATAGCTACACTGAAGAAAATGAAGAGGAATCTTCTAGCAATGAATATGTGCCAGGAAGCTACACACCACCGGAGGAAGAAAGTTCTAATGTTGGTAAGATTGTAGCTATAGTATTGATTTTAGCTGTGTTAGGAGTTGGTGGATGGTATTTCTTTGTTCATAAACCTGCTCAAGATGCTGAAAAAGCGAAAATTGAGAAATTGAAAAAAGATGAAGAAACTAAGCGTTTGGCAGCAGAGAAAAAAGCTGAAGAGGAAAGGTTAGCTCAAGAAGCAGCAGATAGAGAAGCAGCTAGATTGGCTGAGCAAGAAGCCGCTAAACCAAAAATTGGAACAGTTGAAACAATTACTGCCAGAACAGGACGTTACTATGTTGTTATTGCCAGTGATATTGATGGAGACTTAGCAGTGGATTTCGCGAATAAAATGTCTAAAACAGGTGTAAGCATTCAGATTATTCCACCCTATGGAACAAGTAAATTTCATAGAATCACCGTTGATAACCTTGACTCGTGGGCTGCTGCTGAAAACAGAGCAAATGAGTTAAAGAGTGAATATGGTGATGACGTTTGGGTAATCAAATATTAACTATGATATTAACACAAATACAAGCTGCAGTGGATACAACCACTGCAGCCACTTCACCTAATTCTGTAAGCATGATAGACCTCCTCTTCCAAGGAGGTTTTATGATGGTACCTATAGCACTTTTGTCAGTTGCGGCAGTTTATATTTTTATTGAGCGCGTGTTAACCATAAAAAAGGCCGCAATACCTTCAGACGGATTTATGAATCAAATTCGATCCTTGGTAGAAAAAGGTGATATTAATGGTGCTAAAATGCTTTGCAACCAAGAAAACTCATCTATTGCAAAAATGATAGAAAAAGGTGTGAGCCGAATTGGTAGTCCTTTGAAAAACATTGAGGTGTCAATTGAAAATGTTGGTAAAATTGAAATATTTAAACTAGAGAAGAACTTGTCCCTTTTAGCGACAATTTCCGGATCAGCACCTATGCTTGGTTTCTTGGGGACTGTAATAGGTATGATACAGGCATTTATTGCGATAGCTCAAGAAGAAGGGTCAGTAAGTCCTAAATTGCTTTCTGAAGGTATCTATACGGCCATGATCACAACTGCCGCAGGACTCTTCGTTGGTATCATCGCATATCTAGGTTACAACTATCTGGTAACAAGAGTTCAGAAGATTGTTCACAAGATGGAGTATAGCTCTGTCGAATTTATTGATCTTCTTCAAGAACCAAAAAACTAAGTAAAGGTGTCTTTAAAATCAAAACATAACGTAGAGCCAAATTTCAGTATGGCTTCAATGACAGATATTATATTCCTGTTATTGGTGTTCTTTATGCTTACCTCTTCTTTTATAACTCCGTCTGGACTGCCGGTGAATTTACCGACAAGCAAATCTTCGACTGTTGAAATGCAAAAAGTTTCTGTGACCATAACCAAGGACCTAGATTATTACGTTAATGATAAAAAGGTTTCACGCGGAAGGTTAGAAGGAGAGCTTAGAAGCAAACTGATAGGAAATGAGGGTGTTGTTGTTTTGCACATAGATAGTAGTGTGCCAACGGAGCATCTAGTATTTGTTGCTGATTTAGCTACATCCTTAGAGGCAAAAGTGTCTATTGCTACCAAACCAAAATAAATGACTGAAGAGCAAAACGATAAGAAGAATAGGAGAACTGCTGCAATAGCATCAGTTGCCTTGCATGGCTTATTAGTTCTTGCCTTTTTGTTTATGCTAGCATGGAAAGAACCAGATCCACCACTTCCTGAATATGGTATTGAATTAAATTTTGGACTAGATAATGTCGGCTCAGGTGAAGTGCAGCCAGAGGTGGAAGCCAATGAAAGTGATTCTCAGGAAGAGGCAGCTGAAAATGAACTACCAGAGGAGACAATAGAATCAACCGAGGACACTCAAACGGAAGAGGTGAATGAAGTGGCTGAACCTGTAGTAGAAGAAACTACAGTGAACGAACAGGCTTCTCCTGATGTCGTAGCCAAGGAAGTTGTTAAAGAAGAAGTTAAACCTGTCAAAGAAACTCCAAAAGAAGTTAAGAAGGAGACTACTAAGCCAGTTGAAAAGACTGAAGTGGCTAAGCCCGAGGATGGTGCAAAAGGAAAGGAAGGTGAAGCTACTGAGCAAAAGGCTGCCAATCAAGGAGATAACATTAACAAAGTAGGAGATAAAGGAAATGAGGAAGGTACATTAGACTCCAGAGCATTATATGGTCAACCGGGTGGAGGTGGAGGATCTGCGCTGCAGTTAACTGGTTGGACCTGGGATTTTGAACCAAGGCCAAAGGATACCACCAGCGAAAATGGAAGGATAGTTTTTGAAATTAAAATCGATGATCAAGGTGAAATTCTTTCAGTAAGAACGATTGAGAGAAGTGTCAGTCCTGCTGTTGAAAAAATATATAGGTCTGAAGTTGAGAAGTTAACATTTAGTAAAACTTCTGATAACTCAATAGTAGCACCTGTATCAACTGGTAGGATCACCTTTGTAATCAAATCAAAATAATCTAGTCTATCCTAATTGTATGTTGAATGTTGATATCGAATTTGAGAACACAGTGGAGTTCTTATATTCACAATTACCAATGTTTCAAAGAGATGGTGCTAGTGCCTATAAGAAGGATTTAACCAATACCATCAGACTTTGTGAATTTTTAGGTCATCCAGAGCATCAATTCAAATCAGTGCATATAGCTGGCACTAACGGAAAAGGAAGCTCATCACATTATTTAGCAGCGATACTCCAGCAAGCAGGTTATAAAACAGGCTTATACACATCACCGCATCTTAAGTCTTTCACCGAGCGTATAAAAATTAATGGTGTTGAGATATCAAAGGAAGCCGTTGTAGAATTCGTTGATCGTATTAAGCCATTAATAGAAACAATAAAGCCATCGTTTTTTGAGATAACAGTAGCCATGTGCTTCCATTACTTTGCTAAAGAAAAGGTTGATATTGGCATTATTGAGGTAGGAATGGGAGGTAGGCTGGATTCAACTAATGTAATATTACCAGAAGTATCATTGATTACTAATATTAGTTATGACCATCAGCAATGGTTAGGTAATGATCTCGCCACAATTGCCAAGGAAAAGGCGGGTATTATTAAAGCAGGTGTTCCTGTCGTAATTAGTGAGAGACAGCTTGACATTGAAAGTGTTTTTATTGAAAAGGCAAAAGAGCTTGACTCTGAGATATGTTTTGCGGAAGATGAAGTTGAGTTAATCGAGAACGATAGGCTTATCGCCAAGATAAAAGACTTGGAACTGACTTTTGGAAATTTTAGCGAAGGAGCCTTCCAATTAAGGAATGTGAGAGGGGTGTTGAAAGTAATTGATATTCTTAGCGAAAGAGGGTTTGATATAAGTAAAAGTGCCATAATATCTGGCATAGAAGAAGCCTTTAAAATAACAGGGCTAAAAGGGAGATGGCAACAATTGGGATCCAAACCCTACAAGTATTGTGATGTCGGTCATAATGAATCTGGTCTTAAATATGTCGTTAATCAATTTAGAAACTATAATTATGAAAAACTGCACATAGTTATTGGTATGGTAAACGATAAGGACCTCTCTTCGGTATTGCGTCTAATGCCAAAAGAGGCGCATTACTACTTCTGTCAGGCTAATATTCCACGAGCACTCCCTGCATCTCAATTGCAACAAAAAGCTAGTGAATATGATCTTGTGGGTCACTGTATTCCTAATGTAAATAAGGCAATTGAATTGGCAGAAAATAATGCAGGAGAAAATGATTTCATTTTTATCGGAGGCAGTAACTTTGTAGTTGGGGAAATTGAAGGCCTTTAAAATTAAACCTGAATGAGTAGAGGAAAGTTGCAGCGCTTTGTAGATATAGCGGAGCGTTCAAATGTTATTGAGCCAAGTAAGGCGATATATGAGAAGGTGAAAAGTAACTGGCAGACAGAAGTCTTTAAAAATAGTAATCCTATCACCCTTGAGTTAGCTTGTGGCAGAGGTGAATATACGATTGGTTTAGGTAGACTTTTCTCCAATAAAAATCACATCGGTATTGATATCAAAGGAGATAGAATATGGAAAGGTAGTGGTATAGCCATTGAAGAAGGGTTGAATAATGTTGCCTTTCTAAGAACCCATTTGCTTGAATTAAAAAATTTCTTTGAGATTGGAGAAGTGGATGAAATTTGGATCACTTTCCCCGATCCGAGGCCGAGGGACAGAGATGAAAAAAGGAGGGTAACCCATCATAGATTTTTGGATATTTATAAGACTATCATAGCAAAAGATGGTATAGTAAGACTGAAAACTGACAACACAGATCTGTTTGATTATACCTTGGAAGTACTAAAGTCACGATCAGATATCAAAGATTTACATTACACTCATGATTTATACCACTCTGAATATGTAGGAGAATGCCATGACATCAGAACAAAGTATGAGCAAAAGTTTAGTGCTGAAGGTCATGATATAAAATATCTTAGGTTTATGTTCTCCTGATGGTGACTATTAAATATCCCTACACACTGAATAATGCCCCAAATGCAGTAATACCAAGAAGAATAAATACATAGAAAGCCAATACGATGGCTACTAATACTCCTAGAAATTTGTAATGTGAGTTGAGGTTCTTAAAGGCAATGTCAATATTCGGCTCTGACTTGGAGATAATACCAGTCTTCATGTGTGATGAAAATTTGTACAAGTAATAGATTGGGAAAAAATAGATTGCTGCTATTACTAGATATAATGCACTTGCGAAGCCTTGAGTAATTGGAAGTCCAGAGCTATTTGGCAGGCTATTCATTATAGAACCAATAAATAGAGCTACTAATATCATTAAAGCTACGACAACAAAACCAACTATAGAGATGAACATCGTCCATTTACGTGTTTCATTGAGATTTTTTAAAGATTGATCATTTAGTCTGATGCCCTGATTCAATTCTGAAGATTCCATAATAAAAAGTTGAAGATTAAATATTTTGTCTTAAAAGTAAAAATAAAATTTTTCACTGCACTTCCTCTCATATTAATTTTAAATTTGTGTTACCCGTAAGGCTTGATCGTGTTTTTTAAACCTAACATTAAAAACAATACCGAGTGAGCCTTTTTCCAAAACAAGGCCTCATCTTGTATCGGCCTAGCCGATACGGGACCTCGTCCGCCAGATGGCGGACAGGATAACAGTGGACTGTTGCGGTTGTTTAGGCAGCTCAAATCCTGTCGAATCAGGGGTTTAAAACAACCTTTTGACGCCTTACGGGTTATTTTTTGACTATTAATTTTGACAATTGAGATTTTAGGTGCAGATTGTTAAAATAGTAATATATTTGAAGTTAAGTTCTTTGTGATAATCTTATCAAGAAAGGCAGAGGGAAATGGCCCTATGAAGCCTTGGCAACCATGTCATTAAAC
>CAYGNU010000307.1:5697-6020 GCA_964351175.1 uncultured Roseivirgaceae bacterium
CCCCCCCCCCCCGCCACCCCCCCTGCCCCGCCTTGCGATCCATCCGCTAGCTAGCGGAAAGGTGCTAATTCCACCCTTACACGTTGTGTTAAGGAAAGATAAGTCAGTATAAGCCTTCATTATTATAAAAATATTATGAGCTCTTCTGACCTATCAGAAGAGCTTTTTTTTTGTTTACTTTTTAGATTTTATGACTTTAAAACATCAATCATATTTAAAGCTAAGCGGCCTTGAGCCGCTGCTCGTTACCCCTGAAACCAATTTCGTAAATATTGGCGAGCGCACCAATGTTACAGGCTCAAAGAAGTTTTTAAACCTGATAA
>CAYGNU010000308.1:0-6014 GCA_964351175.1 uncultured Roseivirgaceae bacterium
CCATTTAGTTCTAGCCTTCGTTGCCTGTTTGCTTGTAATTTGTTGCGCTTCTTTTAGGCCTTTTAAGTAGTATTTCTTAATGTTTTCTGATTGCTCCTTCATGATGAAAACTGAAAGGTCTTCTTCCAGTTGTCGGAGGTTACCACTGAGTGATCCTATGGTATTGTTCAACTCATGGGCAAGGCCCGCTGACATTTGCCCAAGGGTAGCCAACTTTTCTGTCTGGATTAATTTATGCAGTGTGTTCTCATGTTCATGAGCCATTTGGCCAGCAAAATGCTGGCGTGATCTAAGTTCTGCAATAACAATTTTGAAGAGAAATGACAATAATTCCTCAGAATCTGCACTGGATAAATTGAATGTATCATCATCAAAAAAGTTAACAATTGTATCTTCAGCAGCTACAACTTTTGAGTAACTCAGATGGTCTTTTGAGAAAAAGCTGTAAACACCTGCAAATGAACCTTTAGATGCCTCAAAAACAGGTTCAGAGATATGTTTATCAGGTAAATAGCCAATTAAGTTGCCTTTTTTTACATAAAACAAGCGTTTATTAATTTCATACTGGTTGAGCAATATATCTCCCTTAGCTAATCTTATTTCATTTTCAGGACTAGAAAAGTACTTGTTAACAATAGCTTTTTGATGTATGGTATGTTTAAAGAGACTCATTTGAAAAAAGAGGTTAAGTTCATCAAGAAAACAAGACCATAACTCAATATGAGTCCAATGATAGCTATCATAATTCCGGGTTTAGCCATATCCTTAGTTGTGATTATACCTGTGCCAAATGCAAGTGCATTTGGCGGAGTACTTATAGGTAAGGCCATGCCCATTGAGCATGCTATAGTAGTTACAATTATAACCATTTGGCTACCCCCAATATCAGTTAGAGAAGTTACAGTTGTACCCACTACTGCTATAAGTGGGAGCAGCAGGTTAGCGGTGGCGGTATTAGACATAAAGTTGGCCATTACAGCGGCTATCAATGAGGCTGCGGCTACAATCATAAGAGGAGGGAAGCTTTCAAAAGAAATGCTGTTTATAAGCCTATCCGCTAATCCGGTTAAGTCTAGGGCTAACCCGAGTGCAATACCCCCTGAAACTAACCATAAAACATCCCAGCTAATATTTTGCAAATCCTTTTTGTTGATAATACCAGTTATTGAAAATATGGTTACTGGTATCATGGCCACTATATAAGCATTCATACCGTGTATGAAATCTGTAAGCCATAAAAGAATAGTAACTATAAAGGTTATGTAAACAATATACGCTCTTGTGTTTTTTAAGAATTTGCCTTTTATATCAAGTTTAATTTTTTCAGTCCGAATAGGATAAATAAAAACTAAAATCAACCAACCAATCACTAATAGTACAGCGACATACGGAACTGCAAAACCCATCCACTCACCAAAGCTGATGACATCATCACCTGTGAGGTATTTTAAAGCCACTGCATTTGGCGGTGTGCCTATTGGCGTTCCAATACCACCTATATTGGCAGCAATTGGTACAGACAATAATAGTCCAATTCTACCTCTATCATCAGGCTTACATAGTGCTAGCACAGGAGTAAGTATGGAGAGCATCATGGCTGTTGTAGCCGTATTGCTCATAAACATAGAAAAGACTGCCGTGATAAGCATTACACCAAACATTAGATACTTTGGTGATGAACCAAATGGTGATAATAATACTCTTGCTAAATTCTGGTCTAACCTAAATTTAGTGGCTGCCATAGCAAGAAAAAATCCGCCTAGGAAAAGTATTATAATTGGAGAGGCAAATGTATGGAGTATATCACTATACGCGATTGATGTGCCATAATTTGGCGTGTCATATTTAAGAAAAATGAGTGCTTTATCTGATAGCAATATAAGTTCTAATAAGATAATTGTTAATGATGTAGTGTAGATAGGAATAGGCTCTAGTATCCAACTAAATGCTGCAAATACAAAGATGGCGATTACTCGCTTTTCAATTTCAGTAATACCTGCAAGTGGTATGGATTCTAAAGGGAGTAATAAAATAAATAACGGGATAGCAATGCAAGCGAATAGTTTTGCCAGTTTCATTTGATATAAGCCATGTAGCTTTATTGAGTAATTAAAAGAGAAGAAGGTAAATAATCGGCTCATAGGAGTATTTCTATGGAGCCGATTTTTATATTATCATATTCTAGATGTGCTCGGCCAATACATGATGTGTATCAATTAAAGGTCCACCATTCAAAATTTCTTCAGAAGCTTGGCTTGCAAACTTATCGAAGTTCAAGTGGAACGAATGAGCTAACTGTATTGCCTTGCTGACATAGGCTCCTTTATCCTCCCAAGTGTTCATGGGGTCAAGCATTTCTGCAGGCACATTTGGACATTCCTCTGGCATGTGTAAACCAAAGATCGGGTGCTCTTTGTACTTCACATCGTTCAATTTTCCTTCAAGGATGGCCGTAATCATTGCTCTAGTATACTTGAGTTTAATTCGAGACCCAACACCGTAGGCACCTCCACTCCATCCTGTATTTAGCAACCATACATTTACACCTGCTTCTGTCATTTTTTTGCTAAGCATTTCAGCATATACTGTCGGGTGAAGGGGCATAAATGGTTCTCCGAAACATGCAGAGAATGAGGGTACTGGCTCATTTATACCAGCCTCAGTACCAGCGACTTTAGCAGTATAGCCAGAGATGAAGTGATATGCCGCTTGTCCAGGATTTAGTTTAGATACTGGAGGCAAAACTCCAAAGGCATCACATGTCAAAAAGAAAATATTTGTAGGATTGCCTGCGTAAGAAGGCTGTTGGATATTTTCAATATGTTCTATTGGATAGCTCACCCTAGTGTTTTGTGTAATGGAACTGTTCATATAGTCCACCTCTTTTGTCCCTGATTTAAAAACAATATTCTCCAACAAAGCCCCTGGTTTTATAGCTCTATATATATCAGGTTCTTTCTCTTCAGTAAGGTCAATTACCTTAGCGTAACAGCCTCCCTCAAAATTAAAAACTGTATTTTCAGCAGTCCAACCATGTTCATCATCGCCTATTAATTTACGATTTGGATCTGCTGACAGAGTGGTTTTTCCAGTGCCAGACAAACCGAAGAAAATGGCTGTATCTCCAGCCTCTCCTACATTGGCAGAGCAGTGCATTGGCAATACATTTTTTTCGATTGGTAGAATCAAGTTAAGCGCAGAGAAAATACCCTTCTTCATTTCACCAGTGTAAGCAGAGCCTCCGACAAGGGCTACTTTTTTAGTGAAGTTTAGAATAGAGAAGTTTCCCTGCCTTAGTCCTACAGATTCAGGATCTTTCTCTTCATATCCTGGAGCGCAGAGTACCAGCCATTCTTCTTGAAAGTTCTCTTTTTCGTCATCATTCAATCGAAGGAACATGCTGTTTACAAAAAAGTTAGACCATGGATATTCTGTTATAGTTCTTACATTCATTCTGTACTTGGGGTCGGCACAGACATAGCCATCTCTCGCATATAATTCCTTGCCTGATAAATAATCAACAACTCTAGCTTGTAGTTTATCAAAGTTCTCAGGACTTATTGGCTTATTTACCCTGCCCCACCATACTTTATCCTTCGTGTAGTCATCTTTTACTAAAAACCTATCTTGAGGGGATCTTCCAGTAAATTTTCCGGTATTGACCGCTAAGGTTCCATTTTCAGTTTCTGTGCCCATACCACCTTCTACAGTTCTTTTTTGCAACTCTTCTGGAGGCAAATTCCAATTTACGGTAGCATCGATAATTCCGTATTTTTGCAAACTGTTATCTATCTTTTCTTGTGATGTTTTCATAATCTTGAATTTGATGTTTATTTACTATATACTTATCATTTCATTTTTCTGGCAAAACCAATAATGGAAGATGGGTATGGAAAATAATGGGTTTACTATTTCCTAATCCAAAAATCTTTTCGAAAAAACTATGTTTTCTGGGTAATACGGCTACCATATCTATTTTATGTGTTTTTACATATTCCGTTAGCCCTTTTTCTACATTATTTGCTACTACATAATGAAATTGATGAGGAATCTTATGAAAATATTGTTCATATTTTTTAGCCTCATGAACCTCACTTTGTGTTAATTCTTGAGCCTCACTTATATGGACAATATGGATATTCGTTAAAAACGCCTTATTTAAGAATTTTAATGGTTCTAATACATGTGTATCTATCGCTTTATAGTCGCTAGCAAAGGCCATATTATTTATGTGTTTATAACTTGCCTCTGCTGGAATGACTAAGACTGGAGACTTACAACTTTGAATAGCGGCATAAGTGGTAGAACCAAAGAACACTTCTTCTAAACCAGTAGCTCCCTTAGTGCCCATAATAATGAGATCATTATCTTCTGAATAATTATGTGCCTGTAAAGCCTCTATTATGAATGCATTCTCTATGTTAAATTCATAATTCAAATCTTTTAGCTCCGGAATATCAGACTTTAGCTGCTCGAACCTTTCGTTGATTTCTGTAGATATTAGTGTATCAATAGATTCCATATCATTAATTCCTGCTTCGCTGAAAGACACTGGAGAGCTATAGGCATGCATTATTTGTAAACACTCGACTTGCAGTTTCTTTGATAATTGTGCTGCGTATTTTAATGCATTAATAGAGCATTCTGAAAAATCTAAGGGTACCAAAATTCGCTTTATCATAATAGTAAGGTTATTATAGACGGGCTTTATCTTTTGATCATCTCAAAAGTAGAATCAGCACTTTTTAGATTTGATGATACTGGTCAGATAAGTTGTTGATTGATGTCAATTGCCAATAATTTAAATTGCAGCTGATATGGTTTTAGGAACTTCTTTTTAACTATTTTGTTAATTACTAAATTTTATTCTTATGTCATCACCAATTATAAAAATCAAATCGCTAAGCTTTCCTTGGCAGACAAGGGATCCGTTTTTGTTTTGTGTTCATCATGCAGACTTTTATCCAAAAGGAAATGACCAATTAGGACCCGATGCTTCTTTAGCTGGTCGAAATATAGGACAGGATTTCACCATTAAAGATGGTTGGAGAATGTATCATGGTGAGACCGTACCTGGTTTTCCAGCTCACCCGCACAGAGGTTTTGAAACAGTTACAATCTGTACCACAGGATTAATCGATCATTCTGACTCATTAGGTGCGGCAGCACGCTTTGGTAATGGTGATGTGCAGTGGATGACTGCTGGAAAAGGCGTTCAACATTCTGAGATGTTTCCATTACTGGATAAAGAGAACACTAACCCTTTAGAGCTTTTTCAGATTTGGCTCAATTTGCCTAAAGCAAATAAATTGGTCGAGCCGCATTTTGCAATGCTTTGGAATGATACTATTCCACAATTAGAATATGAAGATGAAAATGGCAATATGACATCTGTAATGGTAGTTGCAGGCAATCTGGATGACAATGATGCACCTGCACCACCACCAAAATCCTGGGCTGCTACTGATGATAATGACGTGGCCATCTGGACGATTGATATGGAGCCAAATGCCGAGTGGACGATCCCTGCAACAGAGGCAGGTACTAACAGAACCATTTATTATTTTGAAGGAGAGAGTTTGGAAGTAGCTGGACAAGTAATTCCACATTATCATGGAGTAGAGTTGAATCCTGAGTTGGAAGTTGAATTAAAAAATGGAAGTCAAAAGGCAAGAATTCTTCTTTTACAAGGAAAGCCGATAAATGAACCAGTGGCTCAGTACGGTCCATTTGTAATGAATACACAGGCTGAAATACAAGAAGCAATGCGTGATTATCAATCTACACAGTTTGGCGGCTGGCCTTGGTCAACACACCAACATGTACACCCGAGAGAGAAGGGTCGTTTTGCCGTACATGTAGATGGTAGGGAAGAGGTGAAGGATTAAGAAGAGTTTTATAGAATATGGATTTAAAAGGGGCAAGAGCCCCTTTTTCTATTTCTAGCATAAAATATTAATCAATGTTTAAACATTAAATAATATTTTTCGTTAGTTTTATAATTCGATATACAA
>CAYGNU010000309.1:0-5982 GCA_964351175.1 uncultured Roseivirgaceae bacterium
CACAAGTGGCATACAAAGCACCAAACTTCTATACGAAAGTAGAGCTGGTCAAGCATTTATTGATTTCCGCCAAAGCATTCCCTAAAGTATTGGTGTTTGTTTCCAGTAAACGAAACGCCGACCGGCTATACGAGGAAATGGAGGAAACGTACGAGAAAGACCTCTGCATCATCCACAGCAATAAAAGCCAGAATTACCGTCAACGGTCGCTGGAAGCATTCAATGAAGGTAAAAAACGCATTCTGATTGCTACAGACGTAATTGCCCGGGGATTGGATCTGACAGACGTGAGCCATGTGGTAAATATGGATGTACCGATCTATCCGGAAAACTACATGCACCGCATAGGCCGTACAGGACGTGTAGAGAAAGAAGGCTCATCCATTTTACTGTACACTGAAAAGGAAACCGAACAGAAGACAGCTATTGAAGCGCTGATGAAGATTGCGATTGCTGAAGAACCATTTCCCGAAGATGTAGAACGATCCAATGAACTGCTGCCAGAAGAACGACCAAAAGACAAGCAGAAGGAGTTGTCTCATAAGCTGCGTTCTAAGGAACCGAAGGGAGAAGCCACACATGAGAAAAAAGACAAAAACAAAAAGGTCAACCTTGGTGGGTCGTATCGTCACAAGCTCGCCAAGAAGTACAAGAAGCCACTGACACGCGGTGACAAGAATCAAAACCGTAAGAAGCGCAAGTAATCCAGAAGATTCTAATTGGTCTAAACTAACACCATAGGGCAGGTTTTCGATATTTCAATTTAACATAATATTAATTATATAACAATACTAGTGATTGCTGTTTGTGAGTTTGTTAATGGTATTTAGGATTGTTGAAGATGTATAATTAGAAATGTTGAATTTGAATCACATCGTCAATATGTTGCACTTGCTATTTAAAGTTTAGTCTTTGAGGTGTATATGTCTCAGCTCAGCAGCTATTGGAATTTGTTTGAAATATTCATAGCCTAGAAATTGTGGCTTATAGATGAAAGGTTTTCGATCAGTTAATGGCTGTGTCCAAACTATCGATCTATATTTCTCTTCAGTACTTAAACTTTGATCGTATTGTGCCCACATGGTTGGACCAATTGTAACATCAATGACTTCATAGTTTGGAAGTGTTAGCCAAGTATGGAAACCGATCTTAGTGAGTTGTTTCTCGAATAGTCTTTTTTTAATGGCAGATTTACTCTCAGAAAAGGTGTTGTGGTAATTATAGTCATAAACATTTCCATTCGTAATAACAGTATTGACACTAAATTGATCTCTAAGAAAGTCCTGAATTTCATGGCTTCTCACCATACATAGACCCGCCATATTTTCAAGGTTTAGTTTCCTATATTCATAGAAATAATAAGTTAGTGCATTGGCTACTTCTTGTTTTTCACCCTCAGTTCTTTCAAAGCTTGGATCATAAATAAAGTTTGGTGGTTCAATGCCTAGTGTTCGAGTGAACCTTTCAGCTTTAATAAAATTTTTTCGATAGTTAACATTTATACGATTTATAAGGCTCTGTTTAAATAGTTCGATTTTTTGCTTTCTCGTAATCATATGAATGTATTCAAAGCTTATAACTAGAAACCCTGGACCAATTGATAATATTTCCTTCGAATGGTATATACCCCACTGAAATTTTGTTCCCTTCACCTATTCCTAACTCATTAATTTTTTGGTCTAATTCCTTGATTGTTGAAACATTATGTGTGATCATTTCAATTAACATTCTGGAGGCAATTATTTGAGCATAATCGAGATAATTATTAAAGGATTTGTAATCCTCATCCTTCATACCTGAGTGAACAAGCTTAGATCTATAACCATATAGTTTTTTGGCTTTTTCAAGAATCGACTTTCCGGCGTTTAAATCCTTCCCACATAAGACAGCAAGATTTCTTCTAAACCTAAAAGACAATTGTTCAGAAGACGGTACTATACTTTCTAAACAGATGCAGAGACTTACAAAGGACATCTCTAGATCATTTACTCTGAACGACCCTGAATAGTATCTTTGAGAGTTGGCTCTGTACAAAAGTTCTGCAAAATTCGCAGTTAGGCCTTTATAGATAACTCGGTAGTAAACCGCCATAGAAAGGCTCTTTTCAGATAAATGCTATTAAAACAATATGACCCTTCTCTACATCAATAATATTGATCAATTAGCTTAAGATCTTGAGGTAGTTTTAAGCCCAATTTAATTTCTGTTATACTGATTGGTGAACCTATTCCTGGTTCATCATTTCCAGAATACTCACAGAGCCAAGAATCAAAACCTTGTAACTCTAATTTCATTTTCCTATTAAAATGATTGATGACCACATACTTTCCATTCTTAGTTTTTCTGTAGAATAGCATGGCGTCTTGGCTAAAATCGTCGTTTTCATCCACTCGATTTGCATATCCTCTTAGCAGATAAAGTGTCTCCGAGATGTGATTACTGCTCATTAGTTTCATATCCTCGTAAAAAAATCTTGGACAATTTTTAAAGACAAAATCTCTTTGTTTCTATTCCAATACTCATATGCTTCGTGAACAGAACCTACAGGGACTCCTTCTGGTACAAAGTTTGGCTCACCAGGTATTCTGTACGGTAATGGCTTATTGCGACCATTTTCAATTACAATTTGAGGAAGATGTTTGTTAGAAGCTAATGCCTCATTGACATTCTCAAGTGCTAAATCCTTATTGTTAGTGAAAACGTCAATTAAAACTCTTCCGTAAGTAAACTCGATTGATGTATCATAGTGCGACGCAAGAAATTTAGTTGCTTTATCAAAATTTCGAATAAACATATAACTTTCAAAAATCAGATACCGCACTCCTTGATTATCTCCTGGGTTTTTTGTCAAAACATCATAATAAAGATCAATTGCTTGATCATATTCATTCCTGTCCTGGTATTCTAGGCCTAAAACATGACATGATCGCAAATACTGTCGGTTTTTCAGGATCGACCATTTTAGCATATCTTGATTATGGTCAAACTCTGATGGAAAGGCTGCCTTTCCTATTTGATATCCTTCTTTCGCGGTTTTAAAACTCTTATCTCTTAAATTGAGATTTTTGTAGGCAATACTTAAATGATTATGGGCATCAATGAAATACGGAAAGCGGGTTGCTAAGTCAGACAAAATCTCTGCTGATTTTTTTGGATCTACATCGAGAAGTTCGATAGCATGCCAATATCTATCCTGCACATCCTCAGATTCAATCTCTTCAGGAAAAATAAACTGCCATAAGCCGTCTAGCATTTCAGCAACAATCGGTTGTGTGACCATTTTGTAAAAATATGAAGTAGAAATTTAAATTCAATTTTGAGGCTTAGAAAGGTTTTTTTCTTTAGTTCCCTTAATTTTTGAAGAATCCCTATCAGTAAACCTCACAAAGAACGGATCAAAATACCTAAGTCTTCCGTCATCAAGTTCAATTAAGGCTTGAGTAAAACTATGATAGCTGGAGTAAGAATAAACGAACCTGTGGAAAAAGCCATTCAAATATTTTCCATTATGACAAACAACTACCGGTCTAAGTATTTTAGAGTTTGACATCTTATTTGTTAAAATTATTAATCATATCTCTTTTGATTTCTTCCTCATACTCCTGTTTCCATTTATCGAGAATATTGTATATCAAATTTGATAAAGCTAAGTCGTAGTGATTGGCTGTTCTTTTAAAGAAGAAATGAAGATCTTCATCAACGTTGACCGTCCTATATCTTCCATTTTTAGTACTTCCTTTTTCACTTAAATATTCCTTAAATGTCATTGGTTAACCTTGCTATAAAAGCAGTCAATATATAAAAACTATATTACATCTTGCCCTTTAGGCTATGGTATAACCTTCACTAAAAACTGAATTTGCTTTTCGTGACTGAAGAGCAAATTATACTGGCTTTTGGGACGGTTCTAAAAGAGTATAGAGAAGCAAAAGGATTGACTCAAGAAGCATTAGCTCACGCTATTAAATCTCATGCAACTCATATTTCTAGGCTAGAGAATGGACATAAGCAGCCAACGCTAACCACTCTGTTCAAGATTTCTGAAAAGCTAGGTTTAGAACCTGAAGAATTGATTTCGAAAACTAAATCAAGAACTAAAAAGTGAGTTTAAGAAAAGCCAAGTCACAAGAAATATGACTTGGCTCCATAAATCAATAATTATTCACAAGCACATACACACAAGGTATCACTACCAAATTGAGTAATGTAGTCGAGAGTAATCCTCCCAAAATCACTACTGCCATTGGGCTTTGAATTTCGCCTGGTTCTCCACTTTTCAAAGCAAGGGGAATCAATGCAAGACCCGTTGTAAAGGCTGTCATCAGAATTGGATTTAACCTGTCCAAAGCTCCTGTTTTGAGTAATTCAAATCCTCGCAACCCTTCCTTTCTCAAATCCTCATAACGAGATACAAGCAAAATCCCATTTCTCGTGTCGATACCAAACAAGCTGATAAAGCCAATGGTAGCCGCAATGCTGATGATACCGGAAGTGAAGTAACAATCAAAATCCAACCGATCAGTGCCAGTGGCAAATTGATCAAGACAATGAATGAAAGTTTGACATCCTGAAACTCATAATAGAGCAAGAGAAAGATGATGAGAATAGCCACCACCGCTGTAATGAGCAATAATTGAGAGGCATGTTTCGAACTTTGAAAACGCCAAATACAAGCCAAAATTCTGGCGAGATAATCCTGTTATTAAGCTTACTCCTGAAGAAGAAGCTGTCATCACCACATTCGGAAAAGAAAATGTGTTTGGGACTTATTTTAAGTAATGTCTAAATTCGATGAACTATTAAGGGTTTCTTTAGAAATACCCCCTTACCAAGGTCAAAATATTGACCTATCGCGTCTACTAACTACTTTATAGGATATTCCTCAGTTTTGACTTTCGATTTATCGGTATCGTATAATAGGGAGAAATCAACGTCACCGGTTTTTCTGTCAAAGAAGGCTGAACAAATTCCTATTTCACCCATAGCAATTCCTTTGTTTATAAATTCGTTTTCTTTTTTTATTCTTTTTTTTGCTTCCTCTATATTCCATTTGGTAATTTGATCAGCTGTCTTTTTAGTGTTTTCTTGATCTTGTATTTTAAGGCCCGAAGTGATTGCGGGAACCAGAAGATGGTTCAAATGTGAGACTTTCTTTCTATGGTAAGAATTCAGCGCTTCTTCGATGAATCTATTTTCAGAATGACCCAATACCACAATTAGTTTGCATCCCTGCACCCTACAAGCTATTTCTACACTTTGAATTAGATGGTCACTAATCTGATTTCCAGGTACCTTTAGGAGGATAAGATCACTTATACCTGTATTTAAAATCATATTTAAAGGTTCTCGCATATCAATGCAACTAATTACCACGGCTAAAGGCTTATCTTGGATGACATCCACTAATTCTTTGTTTGTGAATCGTCTTGAAACAAGATTCCCACCGACATATTTTTTGTTTCCATCGATCAAGTACCTCCTTATTTCTTGTGGGTTGTCAATAGGCTTGCCTCGATCAACCTGACCCTGAACTAAAGTTTGCCTTGAATTGGGCGTGTAGCGATTTCGTAAGCCTATGATTGATAGATCTATCTTATTTTCTTTAGCATACGTCTTCTCAAAATCTGTTAGCATTTCTAAAATGTCGGGTTCAATGTATGAAGAGAATGTAGCGTCAATGATCGTTTTAGATTTTTCAGGAAGATTGTACAAGGTTTTTTTAAGCGCCGCTTTGTTTAAGAAAGAGACCTCATTGGAAAGTTCCAATCGAATGGCTTCACCCTTTGGTGATTTCGATCTTTCTAACTTGAATGGATTGTAGTAATTGGTTCGTAGTAAAAAGAACACACTAAAAGTAGAACCAATCAAAACTCCCAAAAGAACGTCTGTAAGAATAATTGCAATCGTGGTAATGACAAAACGGAGAAACTCAGCCCCAACATACATATAAATGAAATATAAAACAGAAAACGAAGCAAGAGA
>CAYGNU010000310.1:0-5977 GCA_964351175.1 uncultured Roseivirgaceae bacterium
TTCTAATATTGATTGTATTAGGGTGTACTGTGGAGTGCAACGGTCAAAATGGAGACGATACAAGAACTGGTCATTATCGAGGTATAATTGAGTATGGTAATTTTTCCGATGAGATACTAATTGAGATAAACCGCGACTCAGAGAAATTTCATGCTTACTTCACAAGTTTGGAGCAAAATGCTAATAAGATTCCTTTTCCAAAAGTAGAAGTACTAGGTGATTCATTAAACTTACTGCTTCAAAGTGACTTTTACTTATATTCATTTAGTAGTAAGTGGGTTGATAATAATCAGAGTCTACAAGGCGTGCTTAAAGTTGATACCGTAACGGTGCCATATACTTTGATAAAGGATACTGATGAAAATAAAAGTGCTCCAAGAAGTGAGGAAGTAAGTTTTAACTCAAATGGAGTAAAAATAAATGGTACCATTTGGTATCCAAGTTTTGAAAGTAGTAAAGCTATCATAATGTTAACATCTTCAGGAAATTCTGACCGAAGTGCCTCACGAGCTGAAGCCATTCTGTTTGCAGAAATGGGATTCGTATCTTTTCACTATGACAAAAGGGGTACTGGAAAGTCTGAAGGTGAATGGGGAACTGCCACAATCGAAGAATTGGCATCTGATGATATTATAGCTATTGAGTACTTCTCTAAAAAGACAGAAATTCCACTTAATGATATTGGTATTAAAGGAAGTAGTCAAGGAGCTAGTAAAATCCCACTCATTCTTAATGAATTAGTTAATTTAAAATATGGAATTGTTGTAAGCTGTCCAGGTGTTGACTTATTGACAAGTGATCTTAACTATTGGAGAAATAGAAACTCAAAAGTTATAGGGTCTGATATTGAAAAAGCAACTGCATTACAAGGTAAAGTTTTTGAGTGTATAGCTGGAAAACTATCAAAAGCGGAATTGGTACATATAATTGATGATAATAAATCAAAATCATGGTTTTCTAAAGTTTGGGTACCAAATTTGGATGAGATTCAGGTTGATAGGAAGCTCCTCTATAGTCCAATTCCACATTTTGAATTAACTAAGCAACCTCTTCTTATTTTACAAGGAACTAAAGATGAAATAATACCTTCTTATAGTTACGATCTTATTTCCAAGGCGCTTAAAAAATCAAACAACAATCACTTCAAGGTTGAATTATTGGAGAATGCTTCTCATTCTATGTATAATGTAGGAAAAAGTGATTTTCCATATTGGTCCAAGTTGCATCCTAAGTACTTAGGAATAATTGTTGACTGGGTAAATTCAGTTCCTGAATCAGATTATTGATTTTTCATGTCAACATCTATTTCTGCGAATGCAGAATACAACTGTTATGAGCACTAATTTTAAGAAAATTCATTGAATCAAAATTGTTTGAATCAAGAAATTTGTTTTGATCATGCACCTTGACACTATTCAATATTTCTTAAAGACTTATTTATTTTTAACCAATAAGATCTTGTTTTCGCTACTGCTAGTAGATTAGATATTGCCTTTTCCTTTTTTTATTCCAGCAACTTGTAAAATTGCTGATCTGTAAGGTTAGCTAAACTAATAATCATTTACCTTTTTTTCAGAATGAAAGTTAGACATTGATAGGTGGACTTTTGAGGGAGAAAGGATAATTAATTTATTGTATAGTTAGTATTATTTACCTCATGGGCACTGAAAAATCCTAAGGCTCCATTATCTATATTACCTTTGACATTTGCCGGTGGTGTATCGAATAGTGTTCCCCTCCATTCTGTTTCAATAAAAATCGACCTTAGATACTCATAATACTCTTCAGACAAGCTGAATAATTGGTGTGATATCTGAGCGCCTTCTTTGAAGCCAAAGAACTTGCCATCCTCAAAATTCAGTAGGCCATTCACTTCAATTTTTGGATGATTATATCCTGTAAATTGATACGTCCCACCGGGCAAAAGTTTGACTCCAATGGTTAGACCCGCCCTTGCTGTATCGATTTTACTTTTGGGTGTACTGGGTGCTATTACAATAACTTCTTTAGAAGCAATATTCAAACCAAATTGATGTCTCCGAAACTCATATTCTTTGAATCCCCCGGTTGTAGTAAAATCAATAGGTACGACAGATTCTGCAATGCTGATAAGTGAGTCTGAGGCATTAAAAGTTTGCCCGTTCCATGTGATCTGTAAAGTGTATAGTTCATTCAATTTTCCAGCTATACTATCTGTAAGATAGCGACCTGGTTCCACTTCCGACAAAGGAATCATTCTGCTATCTCCTTCCATTATTGAGAGAGTTGCACCACTTACCTTCTCAAAGCCAAAGTTTTGAGACAATCCTCCACTTAACGAAAGTTCAATTGAATGGGCCTTATATTCATTTGTAATATTGCCATTGACCACCAATTTGCTGTCACCCGATGTTCTCTCAAAGTCAACTTCTTGCTGACAAGAGATCAATGATATGATGAGTAATAAGAGTATCGATTTGTAATTCATTTGAAGGGCATTAAAATTTAAAATTCCATGAAACTGACGGTATAAGACCGAAGATGTATGTCTTATAAATGCGTTTGTCTAATGGGTCACTAATGTTGCCTGTAATAGGATCACGATTTGGCAGGTAATCTAGTGATAAGGCATTCTTTCTAAAATAGACGTTCATCAGTGAAAATACCCAGTATGATTGATTCTTCCATTTACCAGGTCTGCTCCTCAGGGTGTAAGACACATCAAGCCTATGAAAATCAGGTAGTCGGTCATTGTTCCTACCCTCATAGATGGGGACCAGTGTATTCTCAGCTAGAAAAGTTCCCGTAGGCAAATTGACAGGTTGTCCGGTAGCATATTGCCAGTTCATGCTAAATGCTGACCTTGCATTTAGATTATAGTTTGCAACAAGTGAAACAGCATGTGGCTGATCAAAAAAAGCAGGGTACTCGGAACCATCATTAATGCCTTCAATGTCACGCAGCGTACGTGAGTAAGTATATTGGACCCATCCTGATAATTTGCCTAACGTTTTTTTCAACTGCGTTTCGATTCCATATGCCCTGCCATTTCCAATTCTTAGTTCCTGTTCTACCAGGTTGTTTTGAATGATGCTGGCGTGATCTCTGTAGTCGACCTGATTTTTCAGTTTCTTGTAGTATCCCTCAATATTGAATTGATAACCTTTCGATGAGGTATACCTATATCCAAGTGTAAATTGATCCGAGACACCCTGCGGCAAATTTAAGCCGCTTGGCAACCAAACATAAAAGGCATTAAATGGACTTGTGGCATTCCTAATCTCGTGCTGGAATTGAATGTTACGGTTATACGAGGCCTCCAATTCGGTCTTCGAATTGGGCCGGTATTTGATACTAAACCTTGGCGCCAAGGTATTGAATTCCTTCATAACCTCATCTTTATCAAAAAATAATGTATCAACAATTACCCGCTCTTCATTCAATAAGTATTCAGTGCCTTGCCCATGATTTTGAAAAATATTGTATCTAACTCCATATTCAAGTTTGACCTTACTGGAGACTTCCCAATTGTGTCCAAGATAGCCTATATACTCCCTAACTTCCCTTGAAGGGACCCCCTCCAGCAATCCCGATCGCTCACGACCCGGATCATAATCACGCCAAATTGCAGCTATGCCAAACTTCAACAAATGATTCGTGGCAGGGAAAAGTGAGAAATCATACTTGATTGAGGACTCGGAAATCGAAGAGGTCCAGTCAACTGTTTGCCTATTGTCTGCAAATGTCTCAATAGCATATTGATAGTTGCTGTGGTAGGCAACGAGATTCCCAAATATATTTTTGCCATACAGATGGTGCCATCTCAACGAAGTTGTGTAGTTACCCCAGTTGTTTTCATACTGATCAAAAAATCTTAGATTATCTTCACCATAATACCCCGAAAGAAAGAGATTGTCACGGTTGCTTATCTTAACATTTAGTTTCACGTTGGCGTCAGTGAAGTTGACTCTATTGCCTCCTCCAGATGACGAAAGTCCAAGAAATATATCTGGGTAACTTCTTCTAAAAGCCGCCATATAAGAACTTTTGCCTTTGGCAAAGGGCCCTTCCAATAGCACTCTTGTAGAAAGCAGGCCTATCCCACCTTCAGCTCCAAACTTATCCTTGTTCCCATCTTTCATCCTAATATCCAATACCGAGGCCAGTCTATCTCCATATTCAATGGGAATATTATTCTTGTGAAATTGTATGCTCTTAAGTGCATCTGGATGAAAAACAGAAAAAAAGCCTAGAAGGTGAGTAGGGTTGTATACAGGTGCATCGTCAAGAAGTATAAGGTTTTGATCCAGGTTACCTCCTCTTACAAAGAGGCCGGACGAACCCTCACCCCCTGACTTTACTCCAGGTGTCAGTTGCAATAATTTAATAGGATCAGGCTCTCCAGCCAATGAGGGCATTGCTTTAATTGATTTTACATCGAGATCGAATGAACCGATATTAAGGTTTTCAATATCAGTGTTCCTTCCTATTACGACTATCTCCTCCAAGGTAGATGCACTTTGTGTTAACTGAATATTTAGCCTTCTGTCACTATCTGCATCAATCAACTTAAGAACGGGTTCATATCCGATATAAGAAATCGTAATTTGGTGATTCCCATTAGGCACTGATAAGGAAAAATAGCCATGGATGTTACTAACAGCCCCTGTAGAAGGACTTTCTGTAAGGTAGATAGAAGCACCAGGTAGTGTTTCCCCTGATTGAGCATCCGTGATATAACCGTAGAGAACAGATTTGCCATTTGATTTTGACTGCCGCTTCAGTATAATCCTGTTTCCAAGATCAATCACTTCGAATTCATCTCCAAACAATACCTTCAGGGCTTCATTGAGTGTTTTGTTTTTCAGGGAAACATCTACGATCTTCTGACTATTTATCTGTCGTGTATCGTACGCTATGGTTATTCCGGTCTGGCTTTCTATCAATTTAATGACTTGCTCCAAACTGTGTCCTTTTGATTCAAGTTCCAATTTTTGATTCATATCAATATTCTGCGCTTGAGATTGTATAAACCCAAATAAAACAATAGTAAAAATTGCTAATATTGACCTCATCTCAGCATTTCAGTTAATTCAAGTAGTAAAGCATCAAATTCATAACTTTCTTGATTGGTCATAATAACAAAATAGGAGTTGGTTAATGGGTGATAGAAGGCGGTGCTATAATGTATTAGACTGCCATCGTGTCCTATCAATTCTTCGCCATCAAGTGAAATTTTTTGTAATCCCATCCCATAAGCATATTGATTGGGTACTACTTCAGTGAAGTTTTGCATAGTCAGAAGCTGACTATCAGTAAGTAGTTGTCCGTCTATTAGTGCATTGAGAAACTTAATCAAATCATTAGGGGTTGACACTATTCCACCAGCTGCCCATGCACTACTTAATAAAGCTTCTGGGGTAAAGCCTAGGTCTGTTAGATCATCCAAGTCACCATCCTCATCTATATCAGTCCAGAGGTGTTCAATAGTGCCAGTCAAGGGTTCGAAAGGATAGAAGGAAGTATGTGCCAAACCAATTGGATCTAAAATTTCATTTCTTAATAAGGTCTGAAGATTTTCATTAGACCACTTTTCCAAAAGGAGCCCCAAAAGGAGGTAATTGGTATTGCTATAGATAAATTGTTCATTTGGTAAAACGGATGTTTCAGGAATAAAGCTGATCAATTCCTGTGAGGAAAATACATATGTAGGGTCTTCGAGTACTGCTCCCAAGTATTCGTCTGTTAAGTAGTCTGCCAAACCACTTTTATGAGAGAGTAGTTGTCTAATTGTTATACTTTTGGAAAAGCGATCATCTAACGATAAAAAATCAGAAACATTTCTTTCTAATGTAATGCCTTTACTTTCGGCTAACTTAATGGTAAGTGCGGCAATGAACATTTTGGTAGTACTACCGGCCAAAAATAGTCGTTGATCATCGAAGTTTTCATTAAAAGATTGCCCGGCAACAGCTGTCGAAATAATACCATTTTTCAT
>CAYGNU010000311.1:0-5961 GCA_964351175.1 uncultured Roseivirgaceae bacterium
ATATAAGAATAAGCCCTGCAACTAAATATGTTAATTTATTCCTCATTAAAATCAAATGTAGCTGTTTTACCATCAAATAAAGAGTAGTAACGCCTAATGTCAATCTCTTGGTCAAGTTCTGATTGATTAACCAAAAATCGTGCAAATTGATTCGCAAAGTAAGGCGCCTGTGATACCCCTTTAGCACCAAGTCCATTAAAGATACCTACTTTGTTCAAATTTGGATGCATTCCTATAAATGGTTTCCTGTCTTTCGTTGCAGGTCTAATGCCCACTAAGTGGCTTACAATCTTGTAATGAACGTTTATGAGTTCCTTTAGTTTAACTTCTATTTCGTTTTTTCCCTTTTCTGAAGGCTCAAGTGTTAAATCATAATTTTCATACGTAGCACCTACCCTAAAACGGTTTTTCGTTTTCGGTATTACAAAAACACCACGATTAATAATTCGGTTAGTTTCAGAGAGGTCAGCTTCAATTTCCAATATTTCCCCTTTCACTAATTTGTAAGGAAGCCATGAAAAAAACTTATTATTCAGGCTATTTGATCCATCACAAAAAATTAATCCTTTTGCTTCTTGGTTTTTATAGGCAATAGAATTTAAAGAAATTACTAAGTCATTAACCTCAAGTTGTTCCCCACAAATAACAACCCCTTTTTTGTCTAAAATAGTCCGTATGGATTGGAGATATAATTTAACATCTAAATAACCTGCGTTGGCTAATGATATCCCGCCATATGGATCAATATATTGATCACTCTGAGATTTTTTATGAATAGAGTTTATATACGGAATGTAGCTTTCATCAACAGATCTTGACATCCACTCATTTTGCTCTTCTACTGAATGGAATGGCCTATAAATTTCTTTTTCAATAAGAAATCTCTGATTGGCATGAGCCTCGACTTCTTTATAAAATTTATTTAGATAGGGGAAAAGAAGATCTGCCTTCCAGGTTTTGATCATTTTTCTCCCCGTAATTGGATTGTATAATCCCGCTGCTACTCGAGAAGCAGACTGGCTGTTCGGTTTATCATAGATAATGACCGACTTATTCAGCTGAACAAGATGATAAGCTAATGTACATCCAGCTATTCCGCCTCCTACAATTATATAATCTACCTTAGCTTTCAAGTTGAATAATTTTTAATAGTCTTACTTTATTTTCCTAAAATTGTGGAAAGCGTACCATTAAAAAAATGATTCAAGTTAAGTCTTTTGTTTTCAATCCTTTTTTAGAGAATACTTATGTGCTTTTTGATGAAACAAAAGAGTGTGTAATTATAGATCCTGGCTGTTATGAAAAATTTGAACAGGATAGCCTCAAATCTTTCATTGATGAGAATGATCTCAAAGTAGTTAGACTATTAAATACCCATTGCCATATTGACCACGTCTTTGGTAATTATTGGGTCAAAACTACTTATGGTGTTGATCTCGAAATACACGAAAAAGATGCTCAGACGCTTTTGGCGGTAAAGACTTATGCTCCTAGCTATGGTTTTCAGCATTTTCAAGAATCTGTAGCCGACAAATTTCTAAGTGAAACGGATAAGGTGAAATTTGGCAATAGCGAGCTTGAAATAATGTTCGTTCCAGGCCATGCACCTGGTCATATTGCTTTTTATAATAAAGAAGAAAAGATATGTGTAGGAGGAGATGTGTTGTTTCAAGGAAGTATAGGTCGCACAGATTTGCCAGGTGGTGACTTTGATACATTAATAAATAGCATTAAAACTAAAATATTTCTGTTGGATGATGATACAATAGTCTATTGCGGGCATGGAGAGAGCACTACTATTGGAGCAGAAAAATTATATAATCCATTTTGCGGGGTTAACAGTTGAGCATCAAAAAACACATACCTAATTTCATCACCTCTTGCAATTTAGTTTGCGGTTGTATTGGCATTATCCTTTGTTTCAAAGGTGATCTAAATTTGGCTGTATATTTAATTTGGCTGGCCATGTTTTTTGATTTCTTTGACGGGTTTGCAGCACGCATGTTAAAAGTATCATCGCCCATTGGTAAGGAGTTAGACAGTTTGGCCGACATGGTGACATTTGGAGTTTTACCCGCAATAATCACTTTTCAGTTAATAGAACAACATGATCCTGGTCCAATTAAATATTTAGCAATCCTTATTGCCATATTCTCGGCCCTTAGACTGGCAAAATTCAATGTGGATGATAAGCAGCAATCCGTTTTTATTGGTCTTCCTACGCCAGCAAATGCACTCTTTTTATCTTCTCTAGTATTTGTTTTTGAGAGGTTTCCTGCTTTTGATCAATTGTATATCTTGGTTGTAATAACAATTATTTTCTCTTTGTTGCTTGTCGCTCCTCTTGAGCTTTTTGCACTTAAGTTTAAAAATTACTCGTGGAAAGGAAATGAGACAAGATTTGTATTCCTTTTACTATCTCTGATTTCTATTGTTTTTTTTCATTTTTTAGCCATACCGCTAATTATCTTGGGCTATATTCTACTGTCATTTTTTATTAAGGTAACTTCTACCTCAAACTCATAATAAACATCCCATCGAAACGTTTCACCCTATTATGTTGTTTATTTGCTAATACTATTGAAATAACACTTGATGTCAAAACGTTTGTTCCTGGTTTTAATCCTACTATCATTTATTAGTAATGATCTGTTATCGCAGTCTTCTATATTTGAGAGTGGCTCTTGGTTTAAAATTAAAATTAATGAGCGTGGTGTATATAAACTCTCATACGATTACTTAAAAAGCGCAGGATTTAGTGTTGACAATATCGATCCTGCGACAATCAAAATTTACGGATTGCAAGGAGGAGCTTTAGCTCAGTCTCTATCTCAACCATGGTTTGATGATCCACAAGAATTAGCCATTTGGGTAGAAGGTGAAAGTGATGGTAAATTCAATGCTGGCGACTATATTCTTTTTTATGCACATGATGGAGACAGCTATTCTTACGAAGCGTCAGAATTGAGATATAATCACAATCCATACGCAGATGAGAATTACTACTATCTTACTTCTTCTGGAGCTAATGGTTTAAGAATCCAAAATCAGGAGAATTTGGGCAGTGACTTTCCGATTATCAGCTCATATACTGACTTCAAGTATTATGAAGTTGAAAAGCATAATCTTTTAGCTTCAGGCAGGGAGTGGTATTCGGACAAATTTGATTTCCGAGGAACTTTTAAAGAATATGAATTCTATTTCGGAACGCCTTTAAATAATTCTTTAATTAAGGTTACAGCCAATTTAATGGCTCAATCAATTCAACCTTCAAGTTTTGATATTATTTTAAATGGAAATGTTTTGGGTAATATCCCCATTGCAACGGTTCCAGATTTTAACTTAACTGTATATCGCTATAGTATCAAGGGTAAAGAATCATCTTCAACTTTTACAACTAATTCGCAAATTGCCGCAGATGGAAATTTTAAGCTAGGATTGAACTTTAATGAAGCTGCATCAGGGCAATCTGTCGGCTTTTTAAATAATCTATTAATCGAAGTTGAGAAGCCGCTGTCATTTAGTAATGAAGCTTTTTCTTTTAGGTCACTTAAAAGCACAGAAAACGCTAGTAGTACTTTCAGTATTTTAAATAGCAACAATGATATCATGGTTTGGGATATTTCAAAACACCAAACTCCTCTAAATCAAACCTATACACTCCAGGAGTCAGTAATTAAATTCGGAACTACAACTTCGGAAGTCAAAGAATTTGCAGTGTTTAATAAGACAGCTGCCAATTTGGTGCCAGCAAGCATAACATCCCTTTCTAATCAGAACATCAAAGCATATACTGATGCTGACTTCATAATAGTAACACACTCCGATTTTTATCGTGAAGCGGTCAGACTTGCTAATTTTAGAATGCAAAATGATGGCCTTGTCAGTAAAGTAGTTAGAATTAATGAAATTTATAATGAATTTTCAGGTGGTCGTCAGGATCCTTCTGCCATTCGAAACTATGCCAAGTTCTTATATGATAATGGCAATTTAAAGTACCTACTGCTTTTCGGGCGTGGGTCTTACGACTACAAGAATGTCATCAATAATAACACAAATTTCATTCCTGTCTATGAATCTAGAAACTCTTTACACCCCTTGGACTCTTACATCTCAGATGATTATTATGGATTTATGGAAGATGATGAGGGAGAGTGGTTAGAAGAAAGTGGTGGTAATCATACAATGGATATTGGGGTGGGAAGATTACCTGTAACTAGTACAGTTAGCGCGAATGTGATGGTCGATAAAATCATTAATTATAGTACAAACCCCGCAACTATTGGAGAGTGGAGAAACGATGTCGTTTTAGTTGCTGATGATGGAGATTTTAACTTACATCAACGTCAGGCAGATGAACTATCCGTTTTTATTGATACTACATTCTCAGCATTTAACCCAAACAAATTCTACTTAGATGCCTTCCCACAAATTGCTAATGCTAGTGGTAAGAGTGCGCCTGCTGCCAGCAAAGCATTGGATGAAACAATTGCTAAAGGTGCACTCATTGTCAATTTTACCGGTCACGGTGGCGTAAATGGCTGGATGCAAGAACAGGTACTTGATAAAGTTCAGATTGAGAAATGGGATAATATTAATAAACTTCCCCTTTTTGTTACCGCCACGTGCGAATTCGGCAGACACGATAACCCTCAAATAATTTCTGGCGGTGAGCTTATAGTTACAAGTGCCAAAGGTGGTGGAATTGCAATAGTTAGTACTTGCCGGCCCGTCAGCTCTAGTTCCAACTTCGCACTAAACAAGGCGTTTTATGAAGTAGTATACAATAAGGAAAATGGTGAGTATTTAAGATTAGGTGACATTTTTAGACTAACCAAAAATGCAAGTACGAATTTGGCAACTGACCTGAATAAAGTAGGGAATCGAAATTTCTCATTGCTGGGTGACCCTACAATTAGACTAGTGTACCCTAAAAAGGATATTGTAATTACTGCAATTAATGAAAAAACAACAAAACAGGATACTCTGAAGGCTTTAAGTAAGATAAAACTAACTGGTGAAATCAGAACTTCAAGCAATCAACTGGATAACCAATTTAACGGAGAGATATCCTTTGTTATTTATGATAAGCAAGTTAAAAAGATGACGTTAGGAAATGAAAACGCTCCCTTCAGCTACATGTCAAATGAAAATGCTGTTTTTAGGGGTAGCTCAAATGTTAACAATGGATTTTTCGATATAGAGTTTATTGTTCCTAAAAGCATTTCCTATGAGGTAGGAACTGGTAAAATAAACCTTTATGCATTTGATTATAATGGTAAAGATGACGCCAACGGTTCTGATATTAGTTTAAAAATAGGGGGCTCTGAAAATCAACCAAACACAGATACAACTGGACCGGACATAAAATTATTCATAGGAGATTCATTAAATAGTAACTTGAGCCAAGTAAGTCACAACACCCTTTTGTTTGCTAAGTTATCAGATGAAAGCGGTATCAATATTTCTCCTTTTGGAACTGGAAATAGTATTATTGCTATACTTGATGATTCAGAAGAATTTATTTTAAATGACTATTATAAGGCTGATATCAACTCTTACCAGAGCGGGACGCTTAAATTTCCACTTTCAAACCTAGAAAAAGGAAATCACAAATTGACTGTTAAGACTTGGGACACGCACAACAATTCCTCAGAAGCCGAAATAAACTTTACGGTAGCTGATCCAAATTCTGTAGTAATTTACGACCTTAACAATTATCCCAATCCTTTCAATAGCTCCACCAATTTCAGATTTGAACATAACAGAGCTGGGGAAAAGTTAGCCGTTACACTGGATATTATTTCTCCAATTAGTGGCACCGTTTTTTCCTCTGATTTTAATATAGAAGATAGTCCCTCAATTGTAGATTTATTCGAATGGAATGGGGAGAATACCTTTGGGCAAAAATTAGACGCAGGAATATACGTTTATAGACTTACGCTTCGTTCTATTCGTGAC
>CAYGNU010000312.1:0-5921 GCA_964351175.1 uncultured Roseivirgaceae bacterium
GTTTATTTTCAAAGGAAAAAAAAGAGTCTCTAGATAAAGGTCTTGAGAAGACTAAAGAAAGTTTATTTACGAAATTAGGCAAAGCTGTTGTAGGTAAGTCTAAAGTAGATGATGAAGTGCTCGATCAACTTGAAGAAGTTTTGATTACTTCTGACGTTGGTGTTGATACTACCATTAAAATAATTCAAAGGATAGAAGATCGAGTTGCCAGAGACAAATACCTAGGTGTTGACGAACTCGATAAAATTCTAAAAGAAGAGTTTGCTGCACTTCTCTCAGAAAACAATACTCAAGATTCCGAAGAATTCTCCATTCCTACTGGAGCCAAACCCTATGTAATTATGGTGGTTGGAGTTAATGGCGTTGGTAAAACTACGACCATTGGTAAATTGTCTGCTCAATTTAAAAAGGCAGGATACAGTGTAGTCTTAGGGGCTGCTGACACTTTTAGAGCTGCAGCGGTTGATCAATTAATACTTTGGGGCGAAAGAGTGGGAGTTCCTGTTATTTCAAAAGGAATGAACACAGACCCATCCGCAGTTGCATATGAAGCTGTTGAATATGGAATTAACAACAATGCTGATGTAGTTATTATAGACACGGCAGGGAGATTGCACAATAAGGTCAACTTGATGAATGAATTGACTAAGATCAAACGAGTGATGCAAAAGTTTGTAGAAACTGCTCCTCATGATGTTATGTTGGTACTTGATGGCAGTACAGGTCAAAATGCCATGCTACAAGCTAAAGAATTTACCAAAGCCACTGAAGTTACCTCATTGGCAATCACTAAACTAGACGGTACTGCCAAAGGCGGGGTTGTCATTGGCATTTCTGATGCCTTCAAAATACCAGTTCGCTATATAGGAGTTGGTGAAAAAGTAGACGATTTACAAGTCTTCAATAAGCAGGAGTTTGTTGATTCTTTGTTTAAGAAGTAGAACCTCATAGAAGCGATAGCTCTAAAATTTTCTGAAAAAATACCCGCTACTAGGTATTTCGCTAGTTCTGATTTATGTCGACATTGCAATTTCTAAAAGCATGAAAATGACAATAAATCGATTTGAACAGCTCGTTTTGTTAATAACGCTCATATTACTAATAATTTAGTAGGATGATCTTGATTGAATTTCTAAACGATATTCAGTATATAATGCCGCTTTTTAATAAATATTGATTTTAGGAAGTTGATTATCGAGGGTTACTGCCTACTTTGTTTCCTCTGCTTTCTCCTTTTTAAAAGGAACTCTAAAAATCAGCCAGTATTCAAGCCCCCAGGATGACTCACGAGAGGCAGCTCCATAGCCAGGTATCCAGTATGGAGCTAAAGGATTATTTGCATAGTTGTTATTCACACTGAATTTAAATCGTGCGGTATATCCAGACCAAATATATTCTGTCAGTCTTACCTTAAGCCCTGTTGTTAGTTCAAACCAATTACTTTTTAATTTATTGTTTGAAACATTCTTTGAGTTATCACCATAGAAGTTATTGCTGTAACCAAAATCAATGTTATCGTTGTATTTAGACTGGGCAAACCTCATCCCAATAAACAGCGCATTTTGCTTTGGATCTTTATGGAAGAAATTTACATCTGGACCTATTTTAATAAAACTACCTTCGTTGTAGTAAGCAGATGACGGAGCAATCCAAAGCCTATCAAAACGGCCATACTCAAAATTTATAAAATACCTGTAAATATCAATATCAGCATTGAATTTCCATTGCCTTACCTCACCCTGTGTAAACGCCCTAATACCATTTGTTTGAACACCTTGTCCAAAACTCACCAAATCGATCCCCACTCTCAAACCCGTGGGCTTAAACTTTGAAGGTGCTTTTTTAGTAGTATCACTTTTGACAATGGGTGCAGCTGTGCTATCTCCTTTGATAATTTTAGATTGACCAAAGGACAGCAACGAACTATATATTAATAGTATGCTAATTATATATCTGAACATTCTCTCTAACTGTATTAGCGTCTCCTAAGGTCACTTGTAAGGATCTATTAACAAATCTTATTGAATCAAAGTCGTTTCGTTGCCTCCTTAACTTTTCAATCATTATTTCTGCTCCACATTCTTCAGATATTAGTCGAGTAACTGTATTGTAATTCAAAATTAAAGTGTCAATTCCAAATTCGGTATCGAATACAGCTGCTATGGTAGTGTCAGAAGGATTAACGGGTAATATCACTCCACGAACAGACGCTTCATTCTCAACTAGAATAACATCTGAGCCAACTATTCTTAGACTATTGATTCTGATATCAATGGCATCTCCAGAAATTATATCATAAAAACCAATTCCCATAGATGTGCTCGAGAGCCGAATACAATCGGGGTCATTACATCCTATCAGATATAGGCAGGCAAAACATAAAATTCCAGCTAGTTTTCTCATCAATTGGCTGCAAATATAACTATCCCACACTCAACCAAGAAGCAATTTTATTTTTCTTAATTTTGCACCCTAAACACGGCAGATTTGAAAACCAAGGGAAGAAAAAAGGATAAAGTAAATATAGTAACGTTAGGTTGCTCGAAAAATATTGTTGATTCAGAAGTAATGCTTACACAATTACGTGGAAATAAAATTGATACCACACATGAATCGGGCACAGATGATGCGAATATTGTGATAGTCAACACCTGTGGTTTTATAGATAATGCCAAGCAGGAGTCGATAGACACTATACTTAGATACGCAGATGCTAAAAGCGAGGGCCTGATTGACAAATTGTATGTAACTGGGTGCTTATCACAACGCTATAAGGACGATTTGGAAAAGGAGATACCTCAAGTTGATTCCTTTTTCGGTACCATGGAATTACCATTATTGTTAAAAAAGTTTAAGGCTGATTATAAAAAGGAATTAGTTGGTGAAAGGGTTTTAACAACATTAAACCATTACGCATATCTGAAAATAGCCGAAGGCTGCGATAGGCCATGCTCCTTTTGCGCCATACCTATTATGCGCGGTAAGCATATTTCAAAACCTATTGAAGATCTTGTCCTTGAGGCCAATAATCTAGCTAAAAACGGTACTAAGGAACTTCTGCTTATTGCACAAGATTCAACTTATTACGGTCTCGATATTTACAAAAAAAGAAATTTAGCAGAGTTACTGGCGAGATTGTCTGATGTTGAAGGTATTGAATGGATCAGATTGCATTATGCATTTCCAACAGGATTTCCGCTTGACATATTGGATGTAATGGCAGAGCGAGAAAACATTTGTAATTATCTGGATATGCCGCTTCAGCATGGATCAACTAATATGCTTAAAGCTATGCGCAGAGGTACAACAAGAGAAAAACAAGAAGAGTTAATCCAAACTATTAGAGAAAAGGTGCCAGGCATTGCGTTAAGGACTACTCTTATTTCTGGTTATCCTGGAGAAACAGAGCAAGATTTTGAGGAGATGTATGACTTCGTGGAGAGATCTAGGTTTGAACGATTGGGAATTTTTAACTATTCACATGAAGAAAATACGCATGCATATAATTTTACGGATGATGTGCCAGATTCTGTGAAACAAGAAAGAGCCAATAGCGTTATGGACTTACAAGAAAAAATTTCCCTAGAAATCAACGAAGGTAAAATCGGTAAAACTTTTAAAACTTTAATAGATAGGGCCGAAAGCGGAACTTTTATAGGAAGAACGGAATTTGATTCTCCAGAAGTTGATAATGAGGTAATTATTGAATCAGAAGATAATTATCTTAGGCTGGGAGATTTTGTGAATGTGAAAATCAACGATGCCACTGAGTTTGATTTGTATGGTGATGTGGTTAAATAAATTAAAATAATAGATTCTAAATTTCTATGAAGCTAGCATCTCTTGACCTGGACGTCACTAATAAATTTTCTCAATTTTTCATTGACTATATACAGGAGAACGATGCCTTAAAGGATTTCTATAATATTTTTCCTCAGGTTGAGAATTTTGACCAACTCATTAATGAAAGAAAGTTTAGTGCTGAAAATAGAAAAATTCTCTGTCAGGTTTTAGATAAGCAATATCAAAACATTTCTAAGTCAACTAGCCTTGAATTGAATCTTGTTAAACTTGGAGATTCAAATACCTACACGATTACAACTGGCCATCAACTTAATATTTTCACGGGTCCTCTTTATTTCATTTATAAGATTGTAACGGTTATAAACACCTGCAAAGTACTAAAGGAAAAATATCCTGATTATAACTTTGTGCCTGTTTATTGGATGGCTTCAGAAGATCACGATTATGATGAAATAAAATATTTCAGATTAGATGGGAAAAAGCATATCTGGGATACTGATCAAAAAGGAGCAGTAGGTAGGTTTGCTACCAACGAACTATCAAAACTAGCTCAAGAAATACCAGGAATGCCCGATTTTTTTAAGTTGGCATATAAGCAGGGGAAGAATTTAGCAGAGGCTGTAAGAATTTATGTGAATGAATTGTTTGGTGAAGAAGGGTTGGTTGTTGTTGATGCCGATGATCATGATCTAAAGGCTCTTTTCATTCCAGTCATTGAAGATGATATTTTCAACCGCTCTGCTAAGTCTTTTGTTGGAGATTGTACTGATAAAATAGAGTCTATTGGTTACAAGACACAGGTTTTCCCGAGAGAGATTAATTTCTTCTATCTTAATAATCAGTTACGAAGTAGGATTGAATTTGTAAATGGTAATTATAAGGTTCTGGATACAGATATTTCTTTTGATAGAGCCTCATTAGAAAAGCTAATAAAAAGTCAACCTGAAAAATTTAGTCCCAATGTAATTTTGAGGCCAGTGTATCAGGAGGCTATTCTTCCTAATCTCGCTTATGTTGGAGGCCCATCAGAAGTAGCCTATTGGTTTCAATTGAAACCTGTTTTTGATCATTATAAGATACCTTTTCCGGCACTAATGCCTCGTAATTTTGCAATGATAGTGCCTAAACATATCAATACTAAAATTGAAAAGACAGGCTTGTCATGGGAGGAGATGTTTCAGGATAAGTATGAAATATTCAAGCATCTTGCTCTTGAAAATGCTACTGATCCAGTTCTCATCAATGGCCAAATGGATCAACTCATAGCGTTGTTTTCAAAAATAAAGGCACAAGCAGAAGCTATAGATCCAACTTTAAAAGCTCACGTAGAAGCCCAAAGTGTAAAAACACAGCACAAACTAGAAGTTATTGAAAAAAAGTTTATTCGCGCTGAGAAAAGGAAGCATTCAGATAAGATAAATCAAATTGAATCTATTTTAGACTATTTATTTCCTAACGGAGGGTTGCAAGAGAGGACTGATAATTTCCTAAATTTTTACTTAGCTAATCCACAATTTGTTAAAAACCTAGTAGATCAACTTGATCCTTTTGATTATAGGTTTCATATTTTTGACAATGGCCAGTAAACAAATTCTGCGAGAGGTCTACCTATCTAAAAGACAATTTTTAAGTAATGAGGAATATGAAATTCGCAATCAGAAGATTGCTGAAAGATTCATTACTTCCATTGACCTATGTAATTTAAAAACTATTCACATCTTTCTTCCCATCATTTCTAAACGGGAAGTAGATACTTATAGGATCATTGATATGATAAGGGCAAGTAATTCTGATATTGATCTAGTCATTCCAAAAACATTAAAAAATGGATATTTAGAAAACTATCTATTGAATGATAATTGTATCATCGAAGAGAATAAATGGGGAATTCCTGAACCGGTAGCTGGCGATATTATTGATGACAACTCAATAGACTTAGTATTGGTACCTCTTATTATTTCTGATAAATTCGGTCATAGAATAGGCTATGGAAAGGGCTATTATGATAGGCTTCTTCAAAAAATACCAAAGGCAAAAAAAGTCGGGCTGTCTCTTTTACCAAATTTGGATAAGATAGAGTTTGTAGAGCCAACTGATATAAAATTAGATTACTGTAT
>CAYGNU010000313.1:0-5904 GCA_964351175.1 uncultured Roseivirgaceae bacterium
GTATAAAATATATGTTTCTTTCCGTTCAATATTATTTCTTTCCGGACATATTCCAGCACCTCATTTAGACCCTGAATACCCGCCCGTGGCAGCAAGTAATCTAAGGAGATTTTAAGAAAAATAAATCCAAGAATTGAAATCTTCACATTAAGCAAACGAATCATTAGTTTTAAGACTAGAAGCGATTTTCTATGGCTTATATATTAAATACAAGAAGGCATATCATAATGATTATTGGCATTTGTCAAATAATAAGCATTAATGTGTTCGCTCAATCCAGCTACCTCACCTACCACCAAAAAGTCATTGATGCCGAACAGCTAATTGCAAATCATAACTTTGAAGAAGCCCTCAATCATTATACTTCTCTTTTCAATGACTATGATTTTGTGTTTGTAAAAGAATACAAAGTTGCAGCGCAGCTTGCCATATTAACGAACAACAACACCCTTGCTACAGATTATTTAAAGTCAGGCATCAAAGGTGGTTGGACTCCTAAAGCAATAAAAAGGAACAAGTTAGTTAGGCCATTATTGGATGCTTTATCAAAAGCAGAAACAACTCATTTAATAGAAGGTTATCAAAAGACTTTAAACCAGCCATTGCGTAGTCAAGCTCATGAGATGTTTAAGAAAGACCAGAAAATGGCGATTAAAGCACTCTTCAGAGTTGGTCAAAAGGCAAAAAACAGATACAATGAAGAAAAGTTTGCACCTCACAGTGAGCAGCAAATGGCAAAACTTATCACTATTCTCAATGAATACGGGTATCCAGGTGAGCATTTAATCGGTAATAATTACTGGCTCTCCCCCGTTCTGAGTCATCATAATTCCATTTCTTCTGCTTATAACAAAGTGGATACACTTTTTGATTTTGTCAGACCCAAACTAATAAAAGCCCTTGATAATGGTCAAATATCCCCTTTTGAGTTTGCCTTGATAGAAAATTGGAAGATTGCAGCTGAAAGCAATCATAGTCAGGCATCATATGGTTTTCTAGGACCCACTCTGAATTCTAAAACATTGATTTCAGCCGATTCCCTTCGAAATAATATTGGTATGAGAAGCATTGAATTAAGAAATCAGATGGTTGACCTTCAGGAGGAAACTGGTATTGACTTTTACCTACAAGGTAATCCATGGCAGGATGGCAAGATTAGAGTAGTTGGTAATTAATATTGAAGTCACAATTAATTTAAACAATATCAACAACCCGTAGTTGTTTTCTTATAAACAGTTTCTTTGTCGGAATTAAAATCTGGATGATATGACGCTATTTGATCTACCAGCTGACCCAACTAAGAACTTGCTTCCTACAGACGGCATTGTAAACTACTATGGTAAGATTCTTACTTTAGATCAAGCCAACTACTACTTCGAACAACTTACCAGTACTCTAGCATGGCAAAATGACGAAGCCATAATCTTTGGTAAAAAGATCGTTACTAAAAGAAAAGTAGCATGGTATGGAGACAAGGAGTTTCCATATACCTACTCTAAAGTGACAAAATATGCTTTGCCTTGGACTCCAGCGTTATTGAAACTAAAAGAACTGGCTGAAGCCAAGTCTGGTGAAAAGTATAATTCTTGTCTAGCCAATCTTTACCATAATGGTAGCGAGGGCATGGCTTGGCACAGTGATGGTGAAAAGGATTTAAAAAAGCACGGGGCGATAGCCTCTATATCTTTAGGTGCCGAACGCAAGTTTGGCTTTAAGCACAAACAATCAAAAGAGGTTGTTACTATGCAGCTTGAGCATGGTAGCCTTTTAGTAATGAAGGGAACTACTCAGACTTACTGGTTACACAGGCTGCCACCAACTAAAAAAGTAAGTAGCGCTCGTGTAAATCTCACTTTTAGAACAATTTTACAGCAACAGTCTTAAGGCTTCTCAATTAATTAATTAGATTAAGCCTTAATTGAATCAGTAATGGAACTTATACTATTTGCGGGTTTTTCTGGAATTACAGTCTTTATTGGCGGTTTGCTTTCTAACTACTTTCAACATCATGTAGCTAATACGCCTATTAAACCGATAATATCTCACACTATCATGGCATTTGGTGGGGGAATTATTCTCTCTGCTGTGGCTTTAGTGTTGGTGCCAGAGGGTATGAAAGAACTGACCCTTATACCACTGTGTACTTCCTTTATTACTGGCTCAATAGCATTTGCATTTATTGATAGATACTTAGCCAAGAAAGGCGGTCAAATGGGAACACTAATGGCCATGATGATGGACTTTATCCCTGAATCCATAGCATTGGGAGCTGTATTTGCTTCCAATACTTCAACAGCCATCATGTTAGCCTTATTTATAGGTCTCCAAAATCTACCTGAGGCATTCAATTCTTTCAGAGACGTGGTGATCAGTGGTTTTAAAGTGAGAACAACACTAATTATTTTCTTCTTCTTAAGCTTTTTTGGAATTGCAGCGGCTTTTTTAGGACAGCTTCTACTCACAAACTCCCCTATTATTACGGCCCACCTTATGATTTTTTCGAGTGGTGGTATTTTATATCTTATTTTTCAAGATGTAATCCCCGAAGTTAAAATGAAGCACACTTATTTTATATCGCTAGGTGGCACAGTAGGTTTTCTTATTGGTATCATTGGTCAAATGATATTGGGTTGACCGTCTAATTCGCTAAGAATGAACTCAATAAATCGAGAGCTACAGACTTCAAATCCTTATTTTCCAAGGGTACCGAACAGCTGAATGACTGCAATTCAATTGAGTCAAATTCTGCGTTTGTATTGACATGGTCTAAGCATTCCTTTAAAACTATTGTTATCTTATTTTCAGGATAATCTACAAAAGACTTTTGAGCCTCTTCGATATATTGATCATACCATTGGGCTTTTGAAGATAAATGCATTAATCTAAGGAAGTATTGTTCTAATGTAGATTGCTTTTCAGTGGTTCTGAAAAATTTCTGCATCAGATCAGGATAGTATTCAATTTCAACTTCTCTGCACAGCAGTTTAACAATATTATTGTTTTGATCGACATCTGAAATGTAGAGAATATCTGTTCTAAACTTTGAACTGATAAGTAAAAATTGATGACCGATGATGTTTCTCAAAACACCATTAAAATTCGTTTGCCCTTTGGCATCCAAATAAAAACCACGGGCATGAGGTCCCTGTATACTTACCATCAGCATATCATTGCAGCATAGCCATTACTTCCTGATTACCTTGTATTTCGGCCTGTTCGTACGCTGTGTTTCCTTTTGCATCTTTCATAGTCAAATCAGCACCACTTTCTATCAGCAGCTTTGCCATCTTATTTTGCCCGAAGTTAATAGCATAAAAAAGTGCAGTGGCTCCATTTGAGCTTTGTAAATTAACATCGGCTCCATTATCAATTAGAAACTGAGCAACTTCTTCAAAGCCTTTGAAACTAACTCCCATAAGTGCAGTATTTCCATTCACGTCCTGCTCATTTACGTTTGCTCCTTTAGCCAATAAAAATTTGGTGATCTCGAGATTGCCCATATAAGTGGTGAACACCAATGGAGTAAAACCCTTTTGATCTCTTTCATTTACAAGGTTATTATCCTCCTCCACTAAAGACTTCACTTTTGACAAGTCGCCTTCTCTTATTGCATTAAATACTGACATTGCGTTGTTCATATAAAATCATCATTTCATTAACTCTTAAATTACAAAGAGAAACTGAAACAGCCAGTTTGTTAACAAATAGTTTAACATAAAATTCGAACCTATCGAATTAGTGCTGTCAATGTTAGTATTATTAATATTAATTAGATTTACATACCTATTAGTTTAAATTATGACCTTACAACAACTACAGTATGCATTAGCACTGCAGCGCCATAAAAGTTTTAGAATTGCGGCCCAGAAATTAAATCTTTCGCAACCTGGGCTAAGTTTACAAATAGGGAAACTCGAAAAAGAGATTGGCCTTTTATTATTTGATCGTTCTAAAAGCCCTATAAATCCAACGCCAGAAGGGTCTAAGTTTCTAGCTAAGGCTCATGAGATCATTGTAAGCACAGATGAATTACAAGAGTTTGCTAACAACATGTCTGATACTTTGTCAGGCAAAATATCTCTTGGCATAATCCCGACCCTAGCTCCTTTTTTAGTGCCGCTTTTTGCAGATTCCTTCCAACAAACACATGAGGATATTGCATTAGATATTAATGAAATGACCACTGAGTTAGTAGTTAGAGGTGTATTAAATGGCGATCTGGATGCCGGTATAATTTCAACACCTATACAAGCTTTCGGATTATTAAGTCAGCCATTATTTTACGAGAAATTCTACTTCTACAAATCTGGCGATATAGATAATTCCAAAATCTCACTATCAAGTATTGATTATAATAAACTGTGGTTACTGAATGAAGGCAATTGTTTCAGAGATCAGATCAACAATTTTTGTAACCTTAGTGAAATACGGAAGAACAAAAAATTTATTTATCGAAGTAACTCTATAGATGCCCTTATTCGCATTGTTGATGTTAAAGGAGGTATGACTATTTTACCCGAGTTGACTACACTGAGTCTCAACGCTCAGCAAGAAGAGAATATCTGCCATATAGATTCGACCAATCCAAAGGCTCGAGAAATTGGACTAATAACAAGAACTCGAAATAATAAGGAAAATATGCTCAATGAACTTTGTAGCCATATTCGGAGTAACATTCCCAAAGCCATGTTATCCAATGAAGGAATAGACGTTGTAGATCCAAATATCCAGATAAAATAACCCCATCAATATGGACTAATTAGACCTGAGGGTATTTGACAGATAAAACTTTCAAACGTTTGCTATTTGATTTATAGACTAATTTTATTAATTTATCTAAACGTTTCACCAAAATCAATCAGCATCATGAGCAAGTCAATTTACACTTTAGTATTCTGTCTATTTGGTTATTTGTCAACTGCACAAAACACTTGGGTAGTTGATCCATCACATTCAACAGTTGAATTTGAGGTTTCACACCTAACTGTATCATCTGTAACCGGATATTTTACCTCATTCAATGGAATAATAACTACAGAAAAAAAGAATGACTTTGAAGGCGCTTCTGTTTCAACTAATATTCAAGTAGCAAGTATTACTACCAACAATTTAGAACGTGACAAGCACTTAAAAGAAGATGATTTCTTTAATGCTAAAACATATCCAGAAATAAAATTTAAAAGTACTGCTTTCAAAAAGTATGAAGATGGAAGCTATTCGCTATCAGGTATTCTCACTATTCGAGATATAAGCAAGCCTATTGATTTAGATCTTGAGTTTGGTGGGATTGTATCAATTGAAAATATGAAAAGGGCAGGTTTTACTGCAAAAGGGTCGATAAATCGATTTGATTATGGCCTAAAATGGGATGACGCTTTAGATAGTAGTGGATTAATTATAGGTTAAAAAGTAGATATAATCCTAAAGGTAGAAGCTGTTAAGCAATGATTTCAGGCAAGTAAAGAAGCTATTTGATTTAATTTATGATCATTAAGTGGTTTGGAAATATATGTCAAAACATCAGCATTTGCACCCACTTTCTCTTTGTCATTAGAGTTGTCAGAACTAGTGAGTACCACTATTTTAACTTTGGACCTAACTTGATCTGGCATTAGAGAAAATTCATATAGAAACCTGAAACCATCTATAATTGGCATATTTAAATCCAAAAAAATTAAATCTGGGATATCTTCCAATACTGAAGATTGTAACTGATCAATAGCATTTTGGGCAGCTTGCATATTAATAATCTCACTTGCGAAATTATTAAACTCAAGAACTTTCTGATTAATGAAGATATCTATTTCATTATCGTCTATAATCATCACCTTTTTCTTTTTCACAGTAGACATTGTTGTCGGACCCATCAATTAGTATAATACAATAAGCTTAGTGATGTTACCA
>CAYGNU010000314.1:0-5895 GCA_964351175.1 uncultured Roseivirgaceae bacterium
TGTCAAAATACGACATTTAATTAAAGTTCTAAAATTTTATACCTATTAACAGTACGTCATCAGTCTGTTTTTCTTCACCTCTCCAATCTTCCCATCCTTTATCAAACACTTGATGTGCTTCAGCCATTGGCTTCTTGTATACATCTACAATCGTTTCGCGTAGTCGTTTAGGGCCATATTTCCTATTATCTGGGCCCCCAAATTGATCAGGGAATCCATCAGAGCAGAAGTAGAATGAATCACCCTCATTTAACTCTACAATGTGGTTAGTAAAATTGGTTTGATTTTTATAAATACCACCACCAATAGCGAATTTATTACCTTTAATTTCTTCCATCTCATTATTTTTCATCACATATAATGAGCGATGGGCACCTGCGTATTCAACTCTTCGTTTTTGAGTATTGATTTTACAAAGTGCTATGTCCATACCATCTTTGGTTTTAGAATCATCCTGATCTTGTCTAAGTGTAGTAGTTACACCTTCATCTAGTTGATCTAAAATTAAACCTGGGTCAGATATTTTTCTACTTCTTACAATATCATTTAATAAGAAATAGCCAATTAAGGATAGCAATGCCCCAGGAACCCCATGTCCAGTACAGTCAACTGCAGCCATGTATATTTCATCACCTATTTTCACGTACCAAGGGAAATCGCCACTCACCACATCTTTTGGTTTATAGAGAATAAACGAGTCTGGTAATACCTTGTTAATAACGATATTGTTAGGCAAAATCGCATTTTGTATACGCTTAGCGTAGTTAATACTATCGGCAATTTTCTTGTTTTTATTCTGAATTTCAAGTTCAATTACTTTGCGCTCTGTAATATCATGCGAAACCAGAAGTACAGATTCTAATTTTTCATTATCATCAAATTCTGGGATTGCATTTATCTGCATTACACGATCGCCCATCTCAGATGGGAAATCCATTTCAGTAGCTACCTTATCATTGGTGCTATTAACTTCTTCAACAATTTCTAACCATCTATCAAGAATGTTTTTATCTAGGTCTGCATCTACAATTTTCTGATTTAAGAACTTAATGGGGTTTTTACCTGTATATTCTTCAATTACTGGGTTGATATAAGAAATTGACTCGTCTTCAAGTCGGGTAATAAGGTCAAGAGAGTTTTCGGAGAGTGCTTGCATTTTACTACGCATTCTCTGTTCAACCTCGGCTCTTCTTCTTTCTGTAATATCACGAGAATTGACAATCATACCATGGATTGCGGGGTTTGACATGAAGTTGGTGCCGGTAGATTCTATCCAAATATAATTGCCCTCTTTTGACAAGTATTCGTATTGAATAGTCACTTGCTCATCGGGATTTTCAAGTAATCTTTTAAACATTCCTTGAAATTCATCTACGTGTACCTTGTTTACCTTATCAGAATCTTTCTGACCGATCATCTCTTTCTGGGTATAACCCAAAATTGGCTCTACAGAAGGGCTTATATATCTTACAGTTTCGTCCTCTTCATAAATAGTTATTACCTCAGAAGCATTTTCGAGAAGTAACTGCATTCTATTTTGAGTTCGATTTACCTCTTCAATTTGTTCTTCAAGCTTACTGTTAGATTTTTGAAGTTCTTCCTGTGTAGCCTGCATTTCTTCAGCATTCTGACGAAGAATTTCCTGCTTTTCTTGAAGTTCACCACTCATGGCTTGAGATTCTTCAAGTAGCTTTCTTGTACGCTCATTAACTTTAATATTGAATACAGTTCTTGCTAGTATTAAGCTTAACTCTTCAACAAACTTAACTTTACTACTATCGAATTTTTCAAACCCTGCAAACTCGACAGCACCATAAACTTTCTCATCAGTAATTAAAGGCACAATAAGAATAGAAGTAGGCCTTTGATCTCCCAATATACCCGATGTTATGGTAACGTAATCGTGTGGTATTTCCGTTCTCAGAACTGTATCTCTTTCTGCTGCCGACTGACCGACTAAGCCTTCAGCAAATTTGAAACTAGCTTTTAAATGCTTTTTTCTATTGTAGGCGAAACTAGCTTTCATTTCGAGGTATGAATCTTCATCCTCTTCATTAACCACATAAAATGCACCTTGAACAGCATTTATTTTGCCTATGATATACTTTACAACTGCATCACCCAAAGGTTCCAGCTCATCATGAGCCCTTAATATCTCTCCAATTTCAGCTACTCCAGTTACAATCCAATTTCTTTCTTTATCTCTCTTTTCACCCTCTATCAAGTTATCCCTCATGTTGATGAGCGCCATTCCTAGTGCGTCATCATCATTAATTGATTTGAAATCTGCGGTGAAATTTCCTTCTCCAATTTGCTGAGCGAACTGGGCAGTATTTTTCAAAGTATCAACAAGATGATTAACGCTCCCTGCCATCTGACCAATCTCATCAGAAGTTTTGGTTTCAACTTTTTCTGGTAGAATTCCATTGCCTATTAACTCCAATGTCTTTTTTAGTGATATTAGTGGGTTCGTTAAATACCTTGAGAATATTAAAGACACTATTGTGGCTATTACCAAAATTATTAGCCCAGCTATCAAAAATTTCCAAAACTGGTTTTCTGCATTGCCAAAGATTTCTTCAGTATCTATTTTGGATACAAATCCCCATTTCAGACTTGGAATGTATGTCCAATAAGCAAGATTTTCTTTGCCTCTATAGTCAGTATTAGCACCAAGTCCAGTAAATCCTGTAACTGCTTTTTGAACAGCTTTAGAATTGACATCACCTAAATTAAGAATTTTGAAGGCACCTTCAGGGTCATTTCTAGGTTTGTTGATATAGTTGATTCTTCCACTGGATGAATCTAATTTGGCGAGTATTACTTCTCCATTTTTACCCAGGCCAGTTGTATCAGCAATTATCTCATAAACGTCTGCCATAGACAGCTCAATCAATATTATTGAAGTCTCTCCGTTTGGGTGCGAAATTGGTGCGCCTGCATAAAATAAAAATGCTCCATCGTTTTCAATGATATTGCTAAAATAGACTCCTTGTATACTTTTTGTTAAAGTACTTCCATCAGGGTCAATAAAATTGCTCCCTGCAGATAATGAGCTATTAGTTGAATACTTAATTTTACCACCAGAACCGGTAATTATAATATTATTGTATCCATATGAAGCTTTTATATCATTGATAAATGCCGCTACATCATAAGTCGGTCCTGCAGGTGTAGGAGAAACTGCATCAAACCCGTCTCCAAAAGGATCATCTTCCGCTGGCTCATCAAAAGCTGCAAAAGGATCGGTCTCCTCATTACCACCTCCAAAATCAAAATCCATACCTCTAGAACTTCCACTACCGGCATCTGCTGATTGTGTAATTCCCTCTTTCAGGTCTTTAGCTTCCTGCATGAATTTTAGACTGGCTGCTACATGATCAAATGAAGCTTTGAGTTTACTGGCTTTGCTTTCGCTAACAACCCGTAGACTTTCACTATACCTTTCTTGTACAGCTTCTTTACTCTGACGATATGAAATGTAACTAATGGCCACAATTGTCACCAGAACAATACTGATAACAAGGCCTGTAATTTTCGTACTTATGGATATCTGTTTAAACATATATTTGATATGTTTTAATCTTTTTTAGTTCCTTTATTTTTAGACACTCTTGTTGCCGGCGTTTTTTCTTCCTTATCCTCTTCAGATTTTGAAATCTCTTTTTTATCAGAGGCTTTTCCGTACAAGGTATCAGTAATTAATTTGAATGCCTCAATAACTGCATTACTGTGTTGTTCACTGAAAGTAGTAAAAGATGCGATCTCTACAACACCACATAATTCGTTTCCATATTGAATCGGACAAATTAGGACATGAGTTGGAGATGCACTTCCCAACCCTGAAATAATTTTGATATAGCCTTCCGGAATATCGTCTAGTCTAATGGACTTTAGTTCTGCTGCTACCTGCCCAATAAGACCCTCTCCGAATTCGAAGGTTGGTCTCTGACTTTCACCTAAACTTAAGGCGTAGGTAGCATTCATTTGAAGTACTTTTTTATTACCATCCTTACGAACAGTATAGTATGCGCCCGCACCGGCTTCAAGGTTTTTACAAATCTCTGTAAGCCCGTGAGTTAAAATTTTCTCTTCAGACTTAGCCTGTGCAGTGGAAATATTTTTAATTGACGAGAAGTCTAATTTTTTAGACTCATCACTTTTATCCTTGTCTTCGTCACTTTTTTTCTTTTTATCTTCTTTCTTTTCAACATAAATTATCTCCATGCTCTTGTTGTTAAAGAAAAAATAAACAAGACCCAGACCGATTAAAATTGAAATTCCAGATGCAATATAAAGTTTCATAAGAACTGGCTTCGCACTCGAAATTTGAGATACATCCAAGGCTTGGCTATCATAAACAAGATCATTCTGAAGTGTGATTAGAGTATAAGCAACAACCAAAACACTTATTATATAAACAAGGGAGATAACTATACTTAACTTGCGCTGATCTAATTTCATTTACTTATACTGTTTATGTAATTGTTTGAAAAACTCTACAATTTCATCAATCTTAAGGACATGGTCAATTGTTGTAGCATTCATTGCTGCTCTCGGCATAGTTTCAATCATGCACTCAGCAGGGTCTTGAACAATCGTCAATCCACCTCGGTCTTTAATATACTTCATTCCTAGCCCACCATCACGATTCGCTCCTGATAATAAAATGCCGATGAGCTTGTCTCTAAAAACATATGCCGTTGTGCCCAGAGTTAAATCAATGGCAGGGCGTGAATTATTGATCATCTCTTCAGTAGATAAACTGAAATAATGCCCAAGTTCTGTTGACATATGGTAATTAGATGGTGCCAAATATACTTTACCTTTTTTTATAGGTTGCTTATCATAAGGCTCAACTATTTCAGCTGTACTTTTAATAGAGAGCGCTTCAACGAATCCATTTCTAACATGCTTCAATCTATGAAGACACATTATAATAGGCAAAGGAAAATTAGCTGGAAGGCTTGCAAGTATTTTTACAATACCCTGAAAGCTCCCCGCTGAACCGCCAATTACAATGGCCTTATACCGATTATCTAAATTAAAGTTCGTCACCGATTTTAAAAGTCTCTCAATCTTTTATTTTCTTATAAATCTTCTCTTCGTTGTTAACAATTATAAATTTATTAGCAATGTCACACCAAATGAGAGATTCCTTGGAACCGATGGCCAAGTAACCATATTTAAATAAACTTTCATGAAATTTCTTTAACACCTCATTTTGAAGCGTCTGATTAAAATAAATCATAACATTTCTACAAAGTACAAGGTCGAATTTGTTAAAAACATCTCCGTTAACAAGGTCATGCTTGCGAAAGGAAACATTTTCAACCAATGACTTATCTAAAACGGCTTTACCATTTACCTCCTTGTAGTAATCTTTTAATGATTTAGTGCCCTGATATCGAATATAGTTTTTCTCATTGAGCTCCATATTCTTTAAATTATACGTTCCGCTTTTAGCTCTTTCTAAAATTTCAGTATCCAAGTCTGTAGCATTGATACTAGCATTATCAAGAAGATTCATTTACCTTACCAAAAGAGCCATAGAGAAGACTTCTTCACCTGAAGAACATCCGGCATGCCAAATCCTTATTTTCTGATGATTGAGCAAAATACCAGGGATAATATCATCCCGTAATACTCGCCAAAAAGAAGGGTCACGGAACATTTCTGTAACATTGACGGTAATTTCGTTTAGAAAATCATCAAGGAAACCTGGATCGTGAAGTCTTTTCATTAACGTATCCATAGTCATGTTCTTTATCTCCAATATGCGAGAAATCCTTCTTTTAAAAGAGGACATAGCATAATTAGTAAAGTCATAACCATATTTGGTCTTTACCACCTCCGTGATCTTCTTTAAGTCTGCAATATCAATTTCCTTCATGA
>CAYGNU010000315.1:0-2285 GCA_964351175.1 uncultured Roseivirgaceae bacterium
TCAGAGAGTATGGTAGGGCTAAATTGTCAAAATCAGATCAGCACAATGATTTGATGAAAGAGATCAATCTTGATTCTCAGGTTTGGATGTCTCATAGCGATACCATTTCTGAATTGCCTGATAATTATGAAATTATAGCTAGCACATCTTCTGTTGCTGTGGCTGCTTATCATATAAAGGGCGAGGCTACCTACGGTATACAATTTCACCCAGAAGTAACCCATTCTTCTCAAGGCAAAGAACTGTTAAGAAACTTTGTGGTTCACATTGCTGGATGTTCTCAAGATTGGACGCCAGATATATTTGTAGAGACAACTGTTGCCGAACTAAAAGAGAAGCTTGGCGATGATAAGGTTGTGATGGGTCTTTCTGGAGGTGTAGATTCATCTGTAGCTGCAACGCTTATTCATCACGCTATTGGCAAAAACCTTTATTGCATCTTTGTTGATAACGGACTTCTTCGTAAAAATGAATTTGAAGAGGTTTTGGACTCTTATAAGCACATGGGGCTTAATGTTAAAGGAGTTGATGCCAAAGATAAATTTTATGATGCTCTAAAAGGATTAACTGATCCTGAAGCAAAAAGAAAAGCTATAGGCCGTGTTTTTATAGAAGTTTTTGACGAAGAGTCACACAAGATAGAAAATGTTAAATGGTTGGGGCAGGGTACAATTTACCCTGATGTAATAGAGTCGGTTTCTGTTAAAGGACCTTCGGCCACTATCAAATCACACCATAATGTAGGTGGTCTTCCTGACTTCATGAAACTAAAAGTGGTTGAGCCATTAAATACATTGTTCAAAGATGAGGTAAGATTGGTAGGTAAGACCCTGGAAATCGATCAGAAGATACTAGGCCGTCATCCTTTCCCAGGACCAGGACTAGGTATTAGAATATTAGGAGATGTTACAGCTGAAAAGGTTAGAATTCTTCAAGAAGTAGATTACTTTTTTATCAATGGATTGAAAAAGGCAAATCTTTATGATGACGTATGGCAGGCTGGGGCAATGCTTCTGCCTATCAATTCTGTAGGCGTTATGGGTGATGAAAGAACTTATGAACAAGTTGTTAGTTTAAGAGCCGTGACAAGTGTTGATGGAATGACTGCTGACTGGTGTCATTTACCATACGAGTTCTTAGCTGATGTATCGAATGAAATAATCAATGGAGTGAAAGGTGTAAACAGAGTTGTTTACGACATTAGCTCAAAACCACCTGCGACTATCGAGTGGGAATAATTGATCAAAAAGCAAATGAATAAACTTATACTTCTTCTTGTCGGGCTTTTATTAATTAATGGAGCGCAAGCTCAAAACACCAATTGGCAACAGCAATATATCAATGCCAAGGCTTTTTACAATGAGAGTAAATATGCTTTGGCCATGGAGGCTTTTAAACCTCTAATTGATGAAGTAGAAGGCAATTACTTTTCTACTTATTCATCATTTTTCTATGGAATAAGTGCTTATAAGAGTGGTTATGTGCCTATGGCCAAGAACATGATGCTTCAGATTAAGAGTAAGTATCCTACTTGGACCAAAATAGATGAAGTCAATTATTGGTTGGGGCTTTTGTATTTCGAAGACAAAGAGATGAATCAAGGGCTAAACGCCTTGAGCGAAATAAAGTCTAACAATCTTCAAGAAGATGTAGAAGCACTTAAGTATCAGTACATAAGCAGAATAGAAGATATAGTTGCACTTACCGCATTTTATGAACTTCATCCAGAAGAGAAAGTGCCAGCTAGGCTGTTAGCTCAAAAAATAGCAGATCTTCCATTGGTAGATCAGGATAGAAAGCTTTTGAACGAGCTGATTGAAAAGTTTGATATGGATCCGGGCTTGTTCAATATGCTGGAAATTGAAAAATCTGAGAAAAAGAGTGAATACAAGGTCGCGGTGATTATGCCTTTTATGGCGGCAGATTTAGAGCCAAACCAACGTAAAAAAGTCAACCAATTTGTTTTAGACCTCTATCAGGGCATTCAGTTAGCTGCTGACACATTAAGAGAGGAAGGTATTAATCTTAAACTTTTTGCCTATGATTCAAAAAGAAGCAAAAAAGCTACGGAGGAGATCTTAACTAAAGAAGAAATGCTAGGTATGGATCTAATAATAGGTCCATTATACTCTCAGTGTATTGAAGTTGTGAATGACTTTTCTTACAAAAATAAAATCAATGTTATTAACCCACTTTCTTCTAACTCTGATGTGATTGGCCAAAATCCATTTGCCTTCTTATTTTCTCCAAGTAATGAAACTGTAGGAAGAAAGTCAGCTGAGTAT
>CAYGNU010000315.1:2295-5889 GCA_964351175.1 uncultured Roseivirgaceae bacterium
TCATCAAAAATCTGAATAAGAAACCTGGTATTATCATTTTTGAAGATGATCCTACAAATACCGCCATAGCGGCAGCCTATGCTAAAAGAGCCGCTAAGGATAGTATGGATATCGTAATTATAAAAAAGATTGAAAAGGGAAATTCAAGAGAGATCTTGGATATGCTATTGATTGAAAATGCTAAAATTAGAGATGCTTCTACTGAGGAAGCAAAAGAAAAATATGAGATTAAACTAGATAGTATTGGGCATATTTTTGTTGCTACTAATGATAATCTTATTTCTTCAAAAGTATTGAGTGCAGTAGAAACTCGAGGAGATTCTATTACTGTTATAGGCTCTGTCAACTGGCTTGATATGGCAGTTATAAAGTATGACATGTATAGTAAATTAGGAACTGTTCTTTATGCTCCTAACTATATGCTTAATAATACTCCAGCCTATGAGGCATTCAGAGAAAATTATATTATGAAGCACAAAGAAGTGCCGAGTAAGTATGTGGAAATTGGATACGAATTAACACAGCTAATTGGTAGAGCATTGAATCAATATGGAAAATACTACCAATTAGGTTGGAAAGAAAGTGGAAAAGTGCCAGGGTATTTGTCAGCCGGTTTTGATTTTACATTGTCCAATGACAACCTGCAGGTCCCGATGCTTACCTTTGATGAAGAAGAAATTTACCTGAAATTAAAAGATTAATATGGCGATTGATAATAGCAAAAGCCTTTTTGAAAAGGCCAATAAATTTATTCCAGGAGGTGTAAACTCACCAGTAAGAGCTTTTAAAGCTGTTGGTGGTGATCCTTTGTTCATCAAATCAGCGAAAGGAGCTTATTTGTATGATGAGGATGGAAATAAATATATTGAGCTTATCAATTCATGGGGTCCGATGATTTTAGGTCATGCGCATGAAGAAATTGAAGAAGCATTGAGAGGTGCACTATCTTCATCCTTATCTTTTGGGGCGCCAACTAGAAAAGAGGTAGAAATGGCTGAATTGATTGCTTCAATGGTGCCTTCTATCGAAAAAGTAAGAATGGTGAATAGCGGAACTGAGGCCACTATGTCTGCTGTACGCCTGTCAAGAGGTTTCACGGGAAGAGATAAGATCATAAAATTCGAAGGCTGTTATCATGGTCATGGAGACTCATTTTTGATAGCAGCAGGAAGTGGTGTGGTAACCATGGGTTCACCTGACAGTCCAGGTGTTACGCAAGGAGTTGCCAATGACACTTTAACAGCACCTTTCAACGATCTTGAAGCCACTAAAAAGCTTATTGATAATAATAAGGATAAAATAGCAGCCATAATTTTGGAGCCTGTGGTAGGTAATATGGGTTGCGTGTTACCCAAAGAAGGATTTTTAGAAGGATTGAGAAAACTATGCGATGAGCATGGCATCATTCTAATATTTGATGAAGTGATGACTGGTTTTAGGCTGGCCAAAGGTGGAGCACAAGAGCTTTTTGGTGTTACCCCTGACCTTACAACATTAGGCAAAATAATAGGAGGAGGGATGCCTGTGGGAGCTTATGGAGGCAGAGCAGATATTATGGATTATGTTTCTCCATCTGGGCCTGTGTATCAAGCAGGTACTTTATCTGGTAATCCTATGGCAATGACCGCTGGTTTAGCTATGTTGAATCATTTAAATACACATCCTGAGATTTACACGCAATTAGACAATGTTAGTAAGAGAATAACCACCGGCATACAGTCTAATCTAGATTTACTTGGGTTAAAATATACCATGAATCAGGTGGGCTCTATGTTCAGTCTCTTCTTTACTGATGTGCATGTAACCAATTTTGAAGAAGCCAAGACTAGTGATACAGTATTGTTTGGAAAGTATTTCAGAGGGATGATGGATAGAGGTATTTATTTAGCCCCTTCTCAATATGAGTCGTTATTCCTATCCACGTCCATTACTGAAGATATTGCTGATCAGATTATTCTTGCTAATAAAGAAGTGCTTACTGTAATCTTAAGCTAGGGCTTTGATATCAGATAAATTTTAAAATAGCAATAAGGATATGAGCATTTCTGCAATGAATGATGTCATAATACATGCAAAGTAGACTATCCCAACTAGGTTAAACTTGATAAAAGTTTTTAACCATTTCTGTTTGTAAACTTTTAGGAATGAAATATAGGTGTATGTTGATACTCCTATGAAAGTTATTATTCCAAATAATTTTTGTAAATCTTCGTCAGGCAGCATATAGTGTATGATAATTAAACTTATGCCATATATCATGTAGGCAAAGGAGTGAAGGTGTAAAGCATGAATTAGGTGTTTGATGTAAAGCTCATTTTTTCGCCTGTAGTAAAGCACCTTTAATACCAAGGCAAATATCGGGATCAACAACAGCATCATCAACGGTAAGTTTTTTAGTACAAACTGCACTATCTGCTCATCATCTGCTCTTTGCACTCTTATGGACTGATTAATCATTAATATTTGAAAATCAGAAACATCATCAGGCACGTTCAAAGAGTCATAAAGCTGACTGTCGGGAATGGATCTATCATACTTGTACTCGTTAAATTTATCATAATCGAGCTTATCGAAAATATCGAATATACTTTCACCTTCGGTTTCAATCTGTATCGGTGCCGAACTTTTTTTATTGCTAGCTATTAAGCTGTCCCTTTTAGCTTTTTTTAGAGCTATATTTCTAATATCAATTGCTAAAATGGAATCTTGTACATTAATAGTACTTTCGATAAATCCATACTTGATTAAAGCTGCACTATCCAAGTCATTAATAATCTCCGCTTTTTCAGACTCACTTATATTGGCTAAAAGTGCTGTTCTAAACTCATTAAACCCTCTAGCTGTGTCAAGGTCTATATAGATATCCTCTTCAGTTTTTTCAGAAATATTTCTTCGAAACATTTTATTCTCATTTGAAGAGACCCCTTCAATTTTACTGAATCCACGTCTTACACTTACGACTCCACTATCATCTTCCTCTTCTTTGGCCATGCTGCCGCCAACGATAGATATTATAAAGAAATAGAAAATTGAAACAATCAAATACAGCCTTATAGGGTGGGCATAGGAGGCGCGCTTTCCTTCTACATATTGATTTGTTAAGAAACCTGGTTTTAAGAAAAAGGGCTTAAATGACTTAGCAAACTTAGAATCAACCGCCAAATAAGTATTGAAGAAATCACCAATAAGGGTTTTAAAGGAAACATTGCTATTATTATTTTCCTGGCCACATATTGGGCAATAATTGTAAACCCCATCAAGTTTTGCTCCGCAGTTCAGGCAATGATTAGTCTTTCTCCTTATTTTCATTTAGGCTATGTATTTGAAAGTGTTGACTTTTAAATATTTACGAAAAATACAACGCTTTTTGGAGTTACCAAACACCAACAGCCAGATATAAAGGCAAAGTACACTGTTTTACTGGTTGTAATTTGACTAAAAAACATGATCTTTAGTACATTACGTGTTGATGTAACCCTTTTTTTATTATTTTTATATTTTAGAAATGGTCTATGGTGTACGTAGATTTACTTTTTTAACTTGAAGCTGTGAAAAGACAACACTATTTTTTAATCGCTTTATTATTTTTTGCTG
>CAYGNU010000316.1:0-5868 GCA_964351175.1 uncultured Roseivirgaceae bacterium
GTATAGCTTTATTTACTGTTGCCTATCAGATTATTCAAGCCATAAAACTCAATCCTGTAGAGTGCATCAAGGATAATTAAGGGTTTAAGCTTTATAAGGGTTTGCGTCTTGCTATTACTATGGTTGGTGTTCCAAAGAACCACTTAGATCACTACTGAGAATACGTGTTGAGACAAGGTTCATTCTCATCAAACTAATAACTACCTTCACTGCAGATCATCATTTATGTTTTGAGCCTGAGACTAGCCTATTTTTTTTCTTTATTTCTGATTGTTCTTGTGGTTACTCAAGTGGCAGCGCAGAGTATTGCGGGAAATCTAAGCCCGAAGGTGGATACTGCATATGTGGACTTATCTTATGACAGTTGGTCTGTTCGTGCTTTGGGTATTTATAAATACCAAAATCCCGTAATCAAAGATGGATCTGGTAACAAGGTGCGATTTGTCCCGAAGAATCCAACGTCCATTGGACTTGGTATGGCATATAAATTTTTGGCAGTTGATATAGGTGTTCGACTATTATTGGCTAGAGAAGATGTTACCTCTCGATTTGATTTACAGGGTGAAGCTTCATTGGGAAATCATGTCATCGATCTGACTGTGCAGCGGTACAAAGGTTTTGATCAAGAAGGTGCCACCCTTTCATTTTTTAGAGATGACATTCGATCCACAGTAGTAGGGATAAATTATTTATACAATTTTAATGCAAAGAGACTTTCTATTCGATCCGTTTTTACTGGCAATAGGCGTCAAAAGAAAAGTGCTGGCTCATATGTCGTGGGTGGGTTTATTTCAATTCAGGATATTGCCGCTGATTCCAGCATAGTATCGGGTGAAGAAGGGTTTGATTCTAAAGCCCAATTACGAGATTCTAGGTTCAATATTATAGGACTTCAGGGGGGCTATAATTATATGTTAGTCCTGCCGCATCGGTTTTATTTATTTGGCGGCCTAGCACCTGGTGTAGGCTTTCTTCGGGGTAATGTAATGGCTACAGATCACTACACCATAAGTACCCGGTTGATGACCAAGGTTAATATTAGGGCCGCTGTAGGACATATAGGGCCGCGATTTTATTCAGGCCTTTCTTATGGTTCAGATGTTTTTTTGATGGATATTTCAGCCAATAACAAAATCAATTACAACATCGGTAAGCTTAAGTTAGTCATTGGCTATAAATTTAATAGAAAATTAAAGTTCTTGGATAGAGTCATGGAATAACCGGATACTTCCACATAAGCAAACACCCAGCTTGGAGCTAGTAAAAGCAAGAATGAGATAACTATTTTAAAGATTGCTATCACTCATTTTATTATTCCATTCTTTTATATCACGGTGATAAAACTTCAATATTTTAAAAAATTCTATCGCCATTTGTGATGGAAAGTTGCTTGGTCCGTTGGTCAAAATACAGATCGCAACGTCTTTCTCTCGATCAAGTGCTAACTCACTTTTAAAGCCATTGGCGTAACCACCATGGTAAATTAGAGTATCAGCTGGATAATGGACAATTCGCCATCCCATACCATAATAACCTGACCTTGGACGTGCATACGAGCTGAAATAACTGCTCCGTACCCGTGTAGGAATAATTGGACTAAAAACACTATCAAGTACGACTTTTGACACTACTTCCGGCCTATGGCCTGTTACTGCTAACATCCATTCAGCCATGTCCGAAATGCTGGCATTAATACCACCTGCAGCAGCTACATTGTAATAAGACGGTGATAATTGAACGGGTATAAAATTACTCCTTCCTTGAAGATGTGGATCAGCAGTGTTACTGTTGGTTACCATATCCTCATAGGTAATGGAAGCATGAGTCATATTAAGTGGTTCAAATAACATTTCGGCCATTAACTGTTGAAAATCACACGCCATCACGTCTTCTAGAATAGGCTCAATTAAAGAATAGGCAACATTTTGATAGCTATGAATTTCGCCTGGATTTCTCGAAAGTGTAATATTCTGAAGCTCTTTGAACATAACATCTCTGGAAAGCCCATCTTCAATCAAAGTGCTATAGGCTTGATAGGGATAGCCCGAGGTATGAGAGAGTATGTTTTTAATGGTAATCGAAGCTTCGTTAGTTTTAGTACTAGCTTTGAAACCTGGCAAATGGTTGGTAATAGGCTCCTCCCATCTCAGACGCTGCTGCTCTTTTATTATTCCCATTAGAATAGAGGAAAAACCTTTTGAAACAGAGGCTATCCTGAATGAAGTATTATTATCTATACTATCTAATGAATTGATCTTTTTAACACCTAAGGATTTAACTAACTCAATTTTTCCATTGATAACAATGGCCACTGCAGCCCCTGGCAGTTTCGATTTCTTGAAGCTTTTATCTAATTCATTTTCAAAATCTTCAATAAAATCTTCTATATGAGGATTTCTAGGAGATATTTTTATTAGCTTATTAAGCTTCTTTTGCTTGTTAGAGGGCCTTTGATCATAATCCGATATCAGCGCAACACATAGAAAAATGATGGCTAGTAAACTGGATGTTAAATTTATATATCTAGTGGTTTTCAAAAATTATATTTTGGTGAAGTTAAGAATTCTCAAGTTTGACTTCCAAAGGTTTACTCACTGCAAAATTGAATTCAGCATACACTCATATTTAATATTGAAATAGATCATTTCATTAATTGGATTAAAACCGTCCGATAACAGACACTTCATTCCAAAACCGGACAAAAGGAAAGTTATTATTAGTTAGATTTATGGTTAAATAAGGTCTTATGCCGCATTAATAAGGTTGGCATATTTATTGGCAAGCAATTAAACTATAAAAGAGAACGCATGATTAAACTCGTTAATGTTGACAAGTACGTAGATTCCAGATTTCAAAGAACATTTATTTTGAAAGGAATTGATCTGGAAGTAGAGCAGGGAGAATTTGTGACTATTATGGGACCAAGTGGTGCAGGAAAATCTTCCATCATGAATATCATAGGTATGTTAGATGAACCTTCGAAGGGTGAATACTATTTCTTCGATGAACCTGTCCATAAAATGAAGGAGCGTAAGAAGTCTGAGATGCATAAGCATCACATTGGCTTTATTTTTCAGGCCTACCACCTGATCGATGAACTTACTGTTTATGAAAACATAGAAACTCCTTTGTTATATAAAGGTGTAAAAAGTGCACAGCGTAAAAGTATGGTGGCAGAAATTTTGGATAGATTCCAAATGGTGGCTAAAAAAGACCTTTTTCCAGAGCAACTATCAGGCGGTCAACAACAACTGGTAGGTGTAGCTAGAGCCATTATAGGTCAGCCAAAATTATTATTGGCGGATGAACCAACAGGTAATTTGCATTCAGAGCAAGGGGAGGAAATCATGGAGATTTTCAAGAAGTTAAATCAGGAAGGAATGACCATTATTCAGGTGACTCACTCAGAGAAGAACGCTGAATATGGTAGTCGTACCATACAGTTGGTGGATGGTGCTGTTGAATCTGATACCAAAAAGGAATCAATAAAGAATTAAAAAATTATAACTCAAAATAATGCTTAGAGTAACCTCTATTTTCTCATTTATTTGTTTGTCCTTTTCTGTTTTTGCTCAGGAAACAGAAAGGACAATAACATTTTCTGAAGCGGTCAAAATAGCTTTAGAAAATAACATTACGCTCAAACAACAAGCGAATCAGCAGTATGTTAATCAAGCTCAGAAGAATTCGAGCATGGCAAGAGTAGCGCCTAGTATATCTGCATTTGCGCAAGGTTGGAATACTCAGGGGAATCAATTTATCGAGCAAGAAGCAAGGGTAGTTAATGATGCTCAAACAACAAATTTTTATGGAACATTGGATGCCAATATGCTATTGTTTAATGGTTTTAATCGATTAAACGGTATTAGAATGGCTAATGCCGATTTAGATGCACAACAATATCTGGTGGCTAGAACTAGGCAGGATGTAATCACCAATGTTTCTAATCAATACCTTCAATGTTTACTTGATCAAGAATTAATTCAGATTGCTGAAGAGGATGTTAAAAATCAACAGAATCAATTAAATCAGATAACTGAAATGGTAAATTTTGGTAGTCGCGCCAAAGTGGATCAAATCAATCAACAGGCTCAGGTTAAGTCTGCTGAATTGGTTTTACTAAGAGCCGAAATTAGATTAAGAAGAGACAAAACGCTCTTAGCGCAAACTTTACTTTTGGATCCAGCTACAATTTTAGATTTGCAACAACCATCATGGAGCTTGGAGTCTAACGAACTGGATGCTTCAAATCTTAATAATTTATACTCGACTGCATTAGAAAGCAGAGGAGATTATTTGAGAGCACAGAAAAATGTTGAATCATCAAAAAGGGGAATGTCTATTTCAAGGACATCTTTTATGCCATCATTATCTGCTTATGCTAGTGCAAACTCAAGATATAGTGATGCTTCCATTCCTGCTTTTTCTGATCAAATTAATGATAACCAGAGAAAGGAGTTCGGACTTAGATTAAACATTCCAATTTTTAATGGCATGCAGAATAATGTCACTTTTGTTAGATCAAGGGTTAATTATGACAACGCAAAACTTAGTTTAGAAAACGCAGAGATAACCGTAAAAGCTGATGTATTAAATGCACATCAAAGTTATAAAGATGCAACATTGAATTATGAGGCATCTAAAGCGCAACTTGATGCCGCGACAATATCTTTTGACCTTGAACAAGAAAGATATCAACTTGGTGCCTCTGACTTTGTCTCTTTTTCACAAGCTAATCAAGCCTATATTAGAGCTAAAGGTGACTTTGCTCAAGCGAGTTATACATTATTATTTCAGGATATTTTACTTCAATACGCAACAGGTACTTTAAAACAAGATGATATTGAGTAACTTGTGAAGAGTTTAATCTCTTAAATAATGTCATCAACATCAAAATATTTATCAATGGCTGTGAGAATTATCGCAGCCATTATTCTTTTACAGACCCTCTATTTTAAATTTACTGGTGCTGAGGAAAGTATTTATATTTTTACCAAAGTAGGCATGGAACCTTGGGGTAGGATAGGCTCAGGTATTGCTGAACTAATAGCTTCAATATTGCTTCTTATTCCACGAAGCATATGGCTTGGTGCGCTTATGTCTTTAGGGGTAATTTCAGGAGCAATATTTTTTCATCTTACCATACTCGGGATTGAAGTGCAGGGAGATGGTGGGTATCTCTTTATTCTTGCGCTAGTCGTATTCATCTGTTCTGCCATTGCACTATGGATACATAGAAGAGAAATACCTTATTTGAAATTGAAATAGACATCTACAGGATTTTTTCTAATTCAATTCAATTTCCTAATAAAAAACACTAGATTTGCACTCCCATTCAGGTGAGTGGGTCAATTTTGCTTTTTAGCAACATTGAAAAACGAAACAAATTTGCTGTTCCATCGCTCTAGAGCAGCATGTTATTAAAGAGCGATATTTAATATCATGGCGAAAGAAAAAGCTAAAGCAGAAGAAGTAAAAGACGAAACTGCTAAAACAACAAAACCTGCAGCTAAAAAAACAACAGCTAAAAAGACTACAAAAGCTGAAACTGCAGAGAAAGAAGAAAAACCAAAAGCTACTGCAACTACTGAAAAAGAAGAAGCTCCTGAAGCTGAAGCTCAAGTAGAAACTCCAAAAGTAGAAACCAAAGAAGAACCTGTTGCTGAAGCTCCAAAAGCTGAAAAAGCTGCTCCTATTGCTAAGCCTGAGTTTGCTGAGCCAGAAGCATTTGACTGGGAAGCATTTGAGACTAAAGGTTTTGGTGAAGGATATTCTAGAAAGCAGAGAGAAGAAATGGCTTCTGTTTATGAGAATACTTTAACTACAATTGAAGAGAAGCAAGTAGTAAAAGCTACAGTTGTTGGAATC
>CAYGNU010000317.1:0-5858 GCA_964351175.1 uncultured Roseivirgaceae bacterium
TTACTACACATAACCAATTTTCCATAGTATTCTATTTCTTTTACATCTTGGCCTTTAAACTCAACGAATGCCTTGTCAGCAGTAGCTAGTTGTTTTAATCTTTCCTTCTCTGCTTTTTTATCGATCTCCAAAAAACTCTCATCTATACCGATAATAAATTTCGATATATAATGCCCATTGAACTTCATCTTAAACTGTTCATTATTCAAAATAGCTGCATTATTTGCACCATAAACTTGCTGTAGCCACTTCATGAAGGTTGTTTTACCTGTGTCCTGTTCTTTACTAACTAAAATAGGAACTGGGAGCATTTGCTTTGGATGTTGAAATTGAATGGTTAGATAATCTAAAGCAACTGTAAATGGATCTCCAAGAATGTTATGATTAAAGCTTCCTTCTCCACCAAAAATGTGTTTCAAAAATTGAAAGGTAACATCTGTTTTTCCTTCTTTAATATCATGGATAAGGGGGTTACATATGTTATAACAATCATATTTCTCTCTTTTGTACTGACCAGGAATCCAGCACGGTTCATTGATAAATGCATCGTATTTTGGAACAAGCTCCATGAAGTTGGGGTACTTTTTATAATCTCTTTGTATCTCACCGATTTTCCATGACACTAACTTTTCTTCAATATCTCCATTTTTGTTTGGCTTTTTTATTGTCTTCATCCAATCGGTTCCTATCCTAACGAATTTAGCAACATCCTCATGTCCAAGATATACCACTTCTTTTCCATTCCATTCATAGCGTCTTTTTTTAAACAGGAACTCCCTATCGTTTATAAATGACTTATAAGTATCATAAAATACTTGCTCATCGGAAAGCCCAAAATAGTTGTATAACACACCTAATTTGCCATCGGTAATGTTTTTCCCTTCAAAGTAAAAGTTTGAAAAAGCTAATTTATTCAAGTCTTCAATTATGGCTTTTTTTTGCTCATCCCCAGGATATTTAACAAACAGATCGTCAAGTCCTTTTGCATCTTCTGAGTGTTTCGAATTAATGTGCATGAAGAAAACTGACATTAAACTGAAAGTATCATCATCTAAATACTTCTGTAGACCTTCTCGAAAATATTTAATCGCAGAGTAGAAACTTGAAGGACGTTTACTTAGATCCTTATCTGCTTCCCAGCTAACAGTTAGCGTATCGGCATCAGTTAGATAAACAATCTTTCGAACTGAACATACTTTTATCAGTCTTATAATATCTTCATTTATTTTACCCTTTACATCACCTTCATAAAATCCGTGAATACTTGGTAATCCGATAATATCAATTCCTTCAATTGCTCCTTTTATAGCTTTGAACTCCCCTTCTGTGACATATAAAGTATCAATCTCTTTTTTGGATTGATACTTATCAATTATAGATGGGGTGAAATAAACATACTGACCACTTCCTTTTTCCTGCCAGTACTTCATATCACCGAAGGGCTCCTTTATCCTTTTCCGTATAAAGTATCTGGCGTTCTTGGTCCCAGGCTTCTTCCAGTTTACTCTATTTCCCTGCAATTGGAAATAGTTAATAATAATATTGCCTTTTTCGTCCTCTTCGAATAATGGATCCGAAACTTCCTCATTACCCATGTGTGAAAGAGTTCTTGTGAATTGAATATTTTCTATCCCCAACTCTTTAAGCCTTTGTTCAAGGTATGTCATATGCTTCAATTTTGTAGCCACATTTTGGGCTTAGTTGTTAAAGAATTTATTGTCTGGTTATTGATTTTAGGGTCAGTTAAATTCGAACCTAAAGACTGTTTTAATTGCTTTTTAATCTCTTGAGCCTTGTCATCAGTAACTATAAGTTCAGAGTGTACCATTCGACATGACTTGGAAATTCTTATCATTCTAGACAATTCATTTCGGCTCCATTTTTTAAATCCAGCTGGGTCAAAGTCAGGCATTTCGAACCTTCTTTTTACTTTCTTTTTAAGGAACCTATGGCGGGCCCACACAAGACATTTGTTTTTATAGCCTTTCGAAACATCTGATTTTGATATTGTAGAGATAGAAGCTAAATAACGACTTCTATCATTCAGCATGTTTTCTATTTCCTCTATATGCGCTTTGGCCTTATTAAGCCACTCTTCAAAAGATGCGTTGATTGTTCTTTTGCTTAATCTTTCAACTCGCTTCTTCACCACTTCCCCCCTTCTCTTGTATCGTTTCGTTTGATAAAAAATTAAAAAGTTCATTGAGTTTTTTAATATGTAAATCGTGAAAACCTTTTATATTATCAGAATTTAGGTAGGCCTTAATTATAAAATCCGTAAGCTCCGAAACTGATATTACCTGATTATCTATCTTAAAATAATTATAGTAATTACGTACAGAATCAGTATATGGAATACCACTATCCTGTACTTGAGCTAAAAGCCAGACTGGTAAAGCCCGTATAATAGTGTGTTTGGCGACTTCTCGATAAAGTTCATGATATTCAAGTTTTACAGAAAATGGAACTACTGGATTACAATCTGGAAATGCTTCAATAAATGAGCGTATAGCAGGGTTTTCGTGGTTTGAAATGTATCTTTTTACTGTCTCACTAAGTGGCATTCGTTTATACTTATTGTCAAAGTGCCAAATGCGGTGAATGTGTTGGATTAATGTCGTTGTCATGATGGATTTTTTATTGTTTAAAATCCACCTACCTTTGTACCTGTGGGGTTTCTGCGTAGGTGGTACTATTAAGAAACTAAAAAAGCCTCCTTCTTGCTGGAAGGGGGCTTTTTATTGTGTAATCAAATTATTTTCGAAATAACGATCTACTTCCTCTACAGGTATATAGATTTTACGGCCTCTTTTGAACGTTTTTAATCCATGTTCATCTCTCAGTTTTTCAAATTTCCAACGTGAGGCTTTAATTTTTTCACAAAACTCTTCGACTGTGAAGTAGTCAGGTTTGGGAAGGATTCTTAAATTTTGAAGGGCCTTTAAAATTTTATGGTTTGTCTGCTCTAATTGCTCAAATCTCTCAACTGGAAATTCGATAACCGTTTTTTGTTTTAATTCCATTTTATTCGATTTAGTGTTTAATAAATGGCTTCTGCCTTTAACTAAATCAAATATAGGAAATATATTTATTATACTATTGGTTAATTTTAATTTATCCGATTTTTTTAATTTTTGAATAAATTTAAATGGTATTCAATGGCTGTATTTATCAATTGAATAAGACCATCACTCAATTTTCCTTTAAAATCACTACCCATATATTGCATAAATTTCATCTCATAAATAGATTGATTTCGCATAAGCTCATTTCTTAAGTCAATAAATTCTTTCAATTTATTATCCCTTTCCAATAAATTATTTAATACTTCTATTTTGAAGTACTTCTTAAGTCCTCTATATGCATTAGAAAATGAATGAGTGAGGGCATTGTCATTAAAAAACATAATTAGATCATCGTCAGTATCTATTATGGATCTAATCAAGTGATTATTGTACCCATAAGTATCTACAATTCTAAATATAGAATAATCCGTAGTTTCATAAACACCAGGGTTAAATAAACGTAAAGCGTTAATACCTTTAACTTTTGAAAAGGAGCTAATGAATGACTCTATTTGTTGAGCTTCTTCATTTAGAATCTTTTTAATAGACTCGTTGCTGAAAAATTTATCTTCAGACACGCCAGTATTACGAAGAAATTCACCAGTATCTAGGATATTTTGATAAAGATTTTCATGATCTTCATTTGTTGCATCAAAAACAAAACGATCCCAATTACTTTTTATTTCAGTATTTTGACCATCAAAAGATATGCGTATATAGATGGGGAAAGTTTCTACACCATCTACAATTTTTGGTTTAAGCTTCTTATTCAAGTAGTGCTTAACCCCTATCTTTCTTTCGCTCAATTTCTTTTTCTTAGCCATGATTCTTTCCTAACCAGCGTGATAAATCTACATTTTCAATATTAAAATAATGCTTAATAGTATCTGGGCTTTTATGGCCTAGCATTTTTTGAACGAACTCTAATTTTAAACCGACATCAGCTACCATGTATTGAGTAAAACTATCCCTTCCTGTTTTCGCAGTTATTTTATCTATTATACCAGCGAAACCAGCGATCTCTTTTATCTTTAAATTATACTTAACATCAGATATGGTATCTGGAAAAACAAGTTTATCACATTTACCCTTCTGATTTTCTAAGATTCTTTCAGAATCTGAAAAGTGCCAGATAGGCGTAATATAAGAATTTCCATTTTTTGTCCTTTTACCCTCAATTACATTTCCAGTATCATATTTAATAATCCAACTCCAAGGTAACTCCCTTACATCGGAATAGTAAATACCTGAATAACAAGTAAACAGAAATATGTCTTTATAATATTTTAGATCGGGCCTATCATCAGGTATTGCACAATTCTTTATTTGATCAATTTGATTAATAGTTAAATGAGTTTTCTTATTAATTTCTTCATTTGGGTATCTTAATTTGATATCCATAAAAGGGTCTTCTCTCAATAAACCCTCTGTTTTAGCAGATTTACAAATTCTCCCGAATGCACTTAAATACCTCTTTACAGTGCCTACCCTAAATTTCCTTTCATTTAGGAAGTATGAGTGAACTTCATAGATAAATTCAGGAGTTATCTTGCTAAACGGAATTGAAGAATTGTAGTCTTTCAACCTTAACTGAAGAGTAACATACTTTTTTCTGGTATTGTCATTTTGAAAGTTACCCGCTGTTGTATTAAAATGCTCCACATACTCATTAAAGTTTTTAAACTTAGAGCGGTTTTTATTATGCTTAATAATGTCCTGGATAGTTATTCTTTGGTCATCTGCACTCGCGGCCCATATAAAACTTCTGACTTCTTCTATTTTGGCCTGTATAACTCCATTCGCAACAAAGGAATCATCAAGGCTTTGCTTGATCCATTTTCCATATTTTCCGGTCCATTCAGAAGGCTGGACTCGAGGAAGGTTATATTTTTCAGAAATATTGATGACTGCAGACTTTCTGTCTATGGTTACCCGTAAGTATATTGGGTATAAATTAGATTTGTTTATATGTCCGTTTGGCTTGATAACGGCATTGATTGTGAATCCCATACCCGAAGGTATTTCAAATTAATTGTTTAACAAACTCACTAACAATTAACAAGAACTAACTCTAATAAACTTAAAGTAAATATTTAAATAATAGCCTTTAAAGCTCAATAAAATAGGTTTTTATATTAATTTAAGATTGTTTTAAAGGTGTTAATAGTGGCCTCTCCAGGAATCGAACCTGGATCTAAAGTTTAGGAAACTTCTATTCTATCCGTTGAACTAAGAGGCCATAATCAGCCTGTTACACAGGCAAAAATTTTAAAGTCCACAAAAATACATAAATCAAATAAAATATCGATTATTTGACTCAATAGTACTGATCTTTCAGATAATTAGGAAAAATCTGTAGGTGCCTTTTCTTTGCTTTTCTATAAATCTTATCTCTTAACTCATCAATATTTGTTTTTTGCTCTGCCGAGACAAACACCACATCCTTATCCTTATCTTCCAACTGTTTATAAAATGCATTGATACCCGCTAGCAGCTCATCCGAATTTTCTTCCTTTTGCAAAAGATCCACTTTATTAAAGATGTAAATGGTCGGTTTTTCCGAGGCGCCAATATCCTTAAGTGTCTCTCTAACTACTTCTATATGATCTTCATAAGCAGGGTGAGCCACATCAACAACATGTAACAATATATCTGCCTCTTTAACTTCAGCCAATGTCGATTTGAAAGACTCAATTAAATGGTGAGGAAGCTTTCTGATGAACCCTACTGTATCCGAAAGTGAAAAGGGTATCATATATAAAACCACTTTCCTTACCGTTGCATCGAGTGTTC
>CAYGNU010000318.1:0-2733 GCA_964351175.1 uncultured Roseivirgaceae bacterium
ACTAGTTTCATCTTTAATTTGCTTCTGGTGGCATACGGGCCATACAGGGGTCGTTACCTGCAATACAAGAAATTGCTCCAATGAAAAACCTAAACTACAATGAATTGAATTTCAGAGAAGCAACAGCAGATGATATTGCACAAATTCAAATTGTTAGAAACTCAGTAAAAGAAAACATTTTGTTGAATCCTGATTTGGTTACGGATGAACTTTGTTTGGAGTTCATCACCAGCAGGGGAAAAGGTTGGGTGTGCGAATCTGATAATCAAATTGTGGGATTTTCCATTGTTGATTTGAAAGAACGAAATGTTTGGGCTCTTTTCTTAAACCCAAATTATGAGCGTATCGGAATCGGAAAGCAATTACAGAAAATCATGTTGGATTGGTATTTTAACCAAACCTCTGAAAATATTTGGTTAGGAACAGATCCGAATACAAGAGCTGAACATTTCTATAGAAAATCTGGATGGACCGAAATTGGAATTCATGGAAATGGCGAAATAAAATTTGAAATGACTCAAGAAAACTGGAAAAGGTACTGCAGGTAACATCGGCTATAGCAAATGCGGGCTGACTGCTTAAAAATGAAGATATTACAACTAAATAAATACGGTAGGCGGACAAGAAAGTAGTTTCAAAATCCCGCACTTGCCATAGCCAAGGCCGTTGTGCGCAAGGTAGGAATGACTAAGTAATCCTAATGAAACATGAGTAAGGACATAGAATTTGATGAATTTGGCATACAACCACCATCTGAAAACTCTGAAGACCTAATCCAAAAAATAATTTCAACGGCTGGAAAAATTGTAAGTATTACTACGGGAACGAATTGGATAGCAGGGATTGAGGTACTAGGTCAGTTTATCAGACCTCAGATGGAAAAGTCAAGACGTGAATGGGAATTCCAAGTTTTTTGTGCTTTAAATGAATTGAATAAAAGGCAAAATGGAATTATTAAGAGACTTTACTATGACCAAGAATTTCAATCCTTGTTAAGGCAAACCTTTATAATTTCATGGAAAACACATAAGACCGAAAAATTTCAAGCACTAAAGGCTGGAATTATGAATTCTGCTTTAAAAAAAGTTACTTCTTTTGATAAAACTGAAATTTATCTAAGACTTGTGGACGAGTTAACAACAACTCACTTAATAGTATTAAACTTTATCCAAGATTTTAAAAATAAAATAACAGCAGTAGACTCATTTGAAAAATATTATACCATTTTAAACGGAGGAACAATAGATAGAACTGTACCAACAATAGATTCCACTATAGACCTTTCAACATTTCGGGCCATTATGAGAGATTTGGAAATTAAAGGACTCATATTAATAAGTTCGGAGATTGGTGATATTGAAGGAGTTAAAAGAAAAGGGGGAAGTTTATTAATTGGAAATGAGGACGAGGAAGACAAAGATTTACCTTTCGTTACTGTGACTACACACGGCCAAGATTTTTTGGCTTTTATAAAAGAGCCTGAATAATGACCAGCGCACAACATATCGTAAGAGCGCATTTGGACTCCACATTGTGAAGTACTAGATGCTTTGGTGCGGCTTGGCCGCACGTTATGGGTAGTATTTCACATCTACTTTCATCGGTCTCGGGGGATTATTTGGACGATCGCAGTGTTTAAAGCTACTTTCACTGGAACTAGGTTAAAACCCAATAACGTGCTATGTTTATGCTTCGTAAAACAAGTAAATAAACGCGCCTTACCGTGGGCGTTAGGCAAAATACGTCAAAAGGAAACGTTCCTATTTTTTGATTGTCTATCAAAAAAAGAATTATGAAAAACTTTCAAATCCAATCACTGGGACTGCTTTATTTAATCGCTCTTATTTCATCTTGTCAATTGGAAACTTCATGTAAAAACACCAATATTTCACTGGCATATCCTATTGATGGTATAAAAGTAGACGGTGACGCTTCAGATTGGCCAGAAAACCTGATCCAATATCCTATATCGGTATTACAAGCAAACAGCATTGAAAGTGCAGAAGACCTAAAGGCTTCCTTTCAAGTTGGATACTCAAAGTTAGACAAGTCAGTTTTCATACTTGTAGAAATCCAAGATGACACGCATATCACTAACCTTGAAGAAGGCTCTTTGACAGGGGATCAAGATCAGCTAAGCGTTTTTTTGGATATCAAGCATGATTCAAAAGGCTCTGGTGTCAATGAGTATTGCTTTAATGAACTTTATAAATACATTGAAAGTGCTGAGAATAGTTGGGATTACAGTGTAAGAGATCCCAATTGGAACAATGTTCAGGTAGCCTCCCAGAGAAGCGGAAAGTCAACCTACTATGAAATACAAATTTTGCTGGACGAAGACATTATTTCGGGAAGAACGCTGGGAGTTGATTTTGTAATCTATGACAATGATGTTAACCAAAACGAACCGACAAGAGTAGCCTGGATTAAAGGAGAAAGAAAAGCGAAAGAGCCATTTAAGCTCGGAAGAATCATTTTAGTAGAGGATGAAAAGAAGCTGGGCACAATTGAGGGGACTATAAGTTGGACAAGTGATTCGTTAGGTCATATCCCTAATAAAATTAAAATTAGCGCAACCGATAATCCAACTCTTTGGATTCTCAAAGAAGTGGATTCCAACGGTTATTATACCTCCCAACTGCCTTCAGGGGAGTACACCATCGACCTCCAATCAAACTTCTATGATAAAGATGACAATAGGCATAAAATTCAAGGCACCTCAATCCGGGTTGA
>CAYGNU010000318.1:2743-5855 GCA_964351175.1 uncultured Roseivirgaceae bacterium
CCTCAGGCCATCACCCAAGCGTCCGAAATGGAAATTGAAATCCTCGAACCTATTAACATATTACCGGAGGAAGGGATTCTCGTTCAAAACCTCCCGAACAAATACGAGCAAATAGATGAGTTCATAGAAACGTACATGGATTTCTATGAAATACCCGGTGTGTCACTGGCTATTATAGAAGAAGGCAAAATGAGCTACCATCAGACTTACGGATTGAAAAACCTCTATGAACAACAAATAGTAGATGACGAAACCATCTTTGAAGCGGCTTCTATTACCAAACCCGTGTTTGCCTTTGCAGTGTGCAGGCTAGCAGAGAAAGGCATCATTGACCTGGATAAACCCCTATACGAATACCTACCATTCGAGCGGATTTCACATGATGAACGATACAAGTTGATAACCGCAAGACTTGTCTTGACTCATAAGACCGGATTTCCCAACTGGTTCAATGGAAAAGGAGTTATCAATTTTGATCCGGGAACCCAGTTTGGCTATTCGGGTGAGGGTTTTGAATACTTAATGAGAGTAGTGGAACATATTACTAATAAGGACATCATGTTGATACTGGAAGAAGAAGTATTGAACCCATTGGAGTTAGAGAATTTCTATTTTGAGAGAAGCGACCGTCTTTTAGAACTAGTGGCAAATGGTCACTTTTATAAAGGCACAAACATGGCAAATCTTCCTGATCAACCGTGGATGGCAGGGTGCATGCATACCGAAGCAAATTCCTTCACTGATTTTGCTTTGGCATTACTAAACAGAGAAGGTTTAAAGTCATCGACTTATAAAGATATGTTTACGAAGCATACAACTACTGATAAATATGAAAGAATGAATATGGAAGGCTGGACAAGCCATTTTGGGCTAGGAATTCAAATAGAGGAAACACCATTTGGTTTAGCTTTTGGACATGGAGGTAACAATGGAGACTTTCTTGCCGATTTTAAAATATATCAAGATTTAAAGATGGGTTATGTGATCTTTACAAATTCAAATACGGGTGATCACCTTACAAATCAGGCACTGGAACAATTCCTTATAACAGGCAGACATAATGATACTTTGCCTAACAAACACTAAAATGAATATGCGAACTGAGCCAAATGAAAGGGTACTGCGAACTAGAAAGTTAAGTGCTTTAAGCAACTGGGGCGCATACTCATTTTAGTTGGACGTTGGCAATAATTAAACACAGATTTGCAACATTTCTGCATGGATGTAGTCTTTAACAAAACTAATACTTAACAAAACCTCAAATAATATCAAGTAAATGGTGAATAAAACAATACTTTCCATACTATTAATATTTACAATCTTCTCTGCAAGTGGTCAATCTAATCTTGCCTCGGATATTTTAAAAAAATCTTCCACCCTTGATAGTCTAAGCAAAAAATGGAATACGGGAAAAACTCCTGGTTTAAGCATAGCTATTGTTGAAAATAACAGCATAGTATATTCTAGCAATGTTGGTATGGCAAATCTTATAAAGGGAACGAAAATCACAAGTAACACCACGTTTAATCTTGCATCTTTAACCAAGCAATTTGTTGCTTATTCAATCCTATTACTTGAAGAAAAAGGTAAACTATTATTAGATAATGATATTAGAACTTATTTGCCAAAAATAAAATATTCTGGCGTCACTGTAAGGCATCTTCTTAATCAGTCTAGTGGTATTCCGGAATATTGGGGTATTTGGAGTTTATCGTCTTTTAAAGGAGATTCTATTGAGGATATTTATGCCTTACTTAAAGCACAAAAACAAACTAAATTTAATACGGGTGACAGGTACGAGTATTCCAATTCTAACTACATATTGTTATCATTAATAATTAAAAGAGTTAGTGGTTTGGCCATGAATGATTTTGCGCAAGAAAATATATTTAAAAAGTTAGGAATGAATCATACTTATTTCTTAATAGATGGAACAAAATCAGATTCAAACCAAGCCGAGAATTATCAATTTAATGGTCAAAATTATGTTGCGACTCCTCAACAAACAAGTGATATTATTGGTGATGGAGGCTTATTTTCTAACATTGAAGATATGGTAATTTGGAATAGAATGATTTATGACAATTCTACAACAGCTATCAAAAGAAGAGAAGTTGGACTATTGAACTCTGGAGAATCGAGTATTTATGCAGCAGGATTACAAAAATTCACAAAGAATGGTATTGTTTCATACGAACATGGAGGAGGTGCTCAAGGAGCATCTTGCTATTTTTCTCAAATTCCAGATCACAAAATCGGTATCATCGTATTAGCAAACACGGATGAAGTGAATGCTATTGCAATTTATGAATCCATAAAATCAATCATTTTTCCAATAATCAAAGATAGCACAGCGCATTCTAATATAAATAACACAGATGATTGGACTAAAATAGAGACTTCAAAATTAACGACTATTGAAGGGAAATATTATGGGTTTAGCAATGAAACTGCAACTTCTTTTAATATTGAAATTATTAAAAATGATACGCTGAGAGGGAACTCATTTGGTAATCCTTCAAGAAAATATATTCAAACCAATTCAAATGAATTCTCTGCTGTTGATTTGCCAGATTTAAAGTTGAAGATACAACCGGATGGACTTACAATTCATTATCAACAATTTGACATTGGGGCATTCTGGAAAATAAATCAGAAATCAAATATTAAAACTAATAACGTTGAGGGAGCATATTCATCTCCAAGTATAAATGAAGGAATTTGGGACATTTCAATATCAGAAGATGATATAAAGGTTGTTACACCAAGATCGAAAACATTTACCGCTATTCGTATTGCTGAAAACCTTTTCATCTTAAAAGAGATGAATCTTTTATTGCTATTCGAAATAGAAACAAACAATGTAACTCTAAAACTTATTCACCAAGGTGCTGGTGAAGTAATACTACAGAAAGTATAAACTAAAATAACTATTGCCAACAATGTATAAAAATAATAGCCTAAATAGTTATAATTTCAAGGGTTGTAACCCGCATCAATTTTCTTGTAACTTTAAAGGAAAGTGCCATGCAGTCGGCTACTATTTTTATACTAACCGTTGTCTCTCATTCCCCAGATTCGGGAACTTTTGTAAAAACTCACTTGTTTTCAG
>CAYGNU010000319.1:0-5849 GCA_964351175.1 uncultured Roseivirgaceae bacterium
GTTCGGGAATATGCTGGCTTTTGATACAGATATTATAATAGAAGGGGAAGCAATTCTACCCAATCTAATACATAAGTTAGTTAAAGAGCACCCTGATAAAATTAGAGTCTGTTTTCTTGGATACGTTGAGGTAGATATCAACGAAAAATTGAAAGAAATCAGGAAGTACAGTAACCCGAAGAATGATTGGCTGGAAGACAAATCCGATGAGTATGTGATTGGTCACATTCGAAATATGATGTCTCATAGTATACTTGTAAAGGAAGAGTGCATCAAAAACAAAATGAAGTATTTTGATACGACTAAAAATTTCAAAAAGACCTTAGAAAAAGCATTTAACTACCTATCATGAACAATCATAAATACAGTATCGGATTAGTCGGTGCTTTGGCTACCATATCTGATGCTCATCTTGATGCAATCTATAATAATTCAAGTTTTGAGCTCAAAGGAGTTTGTGATTTAGATAGATATTCATTGTTAAATAAATTCAGTCATTTAAGTGATGTAGTAATTACCACAAATTATTTTAAACTTTTAGCGAATGAAGAGATTGATGCCATAGTTGTTTGTACACCTCATCACCTTCACTCAACCATATCAGTTCAGGCATTAAAAATGAACAAGCATGTTCTTTGCGAAAAGCCAATGACTATTAGTGTAAAACAAAGTGAAGAAATATTCGAAGCTGCTGAAAATTCTACTGGGATTTTCGTGGTTTCCTATCACTTTGAATACTTCCCTGAAATCGAATTTTTTAAAAGTCATGCCAGTGAATTTGGAGAAATTAAAAATTTCAAGTTTCTGAGTAGTGAACACCTACATCCTGATAGTGGGTGGAATTATTCTTCAGGAACTGGAGGTGTTTGGTTTGACTGGGCTCCGAATGCGTTAAGTGTGTTAAGAAAGGTACTTACGAAGAATAATGACTTTGATAATTACAGAATAATAGAAGCCAAACTAGATGGATCTTTAGGGTATGAAATTGAAACAGATGTTTATGTGAAGTTATTACTCGATAGTATTGAAGGAGAAATTGAGATTGATTGGGAAGCGGATGAAGGTAAGTTTGTAGCCCAAACTACATTTTGGAACCTAAAGAACGATGAATTGAAATTAGATCATGCATCCAACTGTTTTTATGTTAACAACAAAAGGGTTTGGTCTGGAAAAGATTTGCGATATAGAAAAGTGTACGAAGACTTCTCAAACCGCATCAAATCTAGGTCAAGTAATATTAGGGCGGGAATATTTGAGACTAACTTAATTGCGAGTGTTTTTGATTATTAAATGTTTAAAACCTTTTAAATCCTAATAAGATAAAGACCAAACTCTCGGGGCAACTCAGCTCGAATGTTCATTTTATCAGAGCCTATTCATTTCCTGTATCGCTTTGCTTGTTTAGTTCGTGATAATAACTTCGCTTTGGTGGTTTACAGAATTAACTGGTTTTCAAAAATTCGCATCTTTAAAAAGGTAGATGCCACTGAATTATGGTTAGTTAATTTTCAAAAAATTCCCATGAAACCTCTGTTTTCTATCATTATAGACCATTCTAGAGTAAATAAAATTCACAAGTTTGCTACTTCCATAAAGCCTAATCAGTAGGATTTCATGAAATAGGAAGATCAGTATATAGGAGTAGAGTATTTTCTATTAAATCAAAGTGGTCTTAGTTTTATACAGTATAAGACTGGTCGATGCCCCAGAAATAAAAACAAACGACTAACATTGAATTATGAATCTAAAATCAATGATAGATGAAATTTTTTTCTTTATTATTTTTGACAACTATTCTATTAAGTAATTCACAATTTGCACAACATATTGAGTATTTCTCAACAGTAAAATTTATTGAAACCCCTCTGTCTAAAATTGAAGGTAGTATTCCATTAACTATTTCAGATGCTTTAAAAAGGCATCACTACAGATTTAGTTATTCCGAAAGGAATAAGTTATTAGCGATTGAATTTTTTAATGGTCATGTAAGTAAGAATCCAAATCATACAGCAAACTTATTCACCCTATCTCATAAAATGATATTCGATTGCCATGAAGATAAAGAAGAGATCACGTTCTTTGATGCAAAGGGGATTAGAACTTCCGTTTTAGGGGATGTGTTCAAGTTTATATATAGCCTAGATGGATTTGGTAGAAGAAGAGCTTTACATTTTGAAAACGGAGATGGAGTTAGAATAGAAAACGACTGGGGTATTTATAATTACACATGGGAGTATAGCCGAGAGGGTTATATAATAGAAGACCGATTCGATAAGGAGGGAAAGCGGATGCCAATACGTCCAAGCTTTGAATTTTATCGGCTTAAACTGTTCTTTGATTCTAATGGGGGAATTCGTTTAATGCAGAATATTGATGAGAAAGGAGTTTAGTTGAAAATTCAAGTGGTGCTGCTCAGGACTTGATCACTCTGAACAAAGATGGGAGTTTTATAAAATGGGAAGTGCTAGATAAAAATGGTGAACTTGAGATGGGTAATGGACCTAATGTAGCTATAGGAATGCAATCATTTGATGAATATGGGTATGCAATAGGTGTTGAACATAGAGATGAAAATAATAATGTAGTATACAATCATTATGGGATTGCGGCGTCAAGTACTCAATTCGATAATTTTGGAAACATGATAAGTCGCACTTTCATAGGAGAGGATGGGGTTCCTTCCCCTCATTTAATAGCTGGTTATACTACCTTAAAAATTCAATACGATATTACAGGGAATTTCAGAAAGCACCTTGAATATTTCGATGAGAATAATATGCCCATTGGCCATAAAAAAAGAGGCTATTGGGTTGTTAAATATATTTATGATTCTTCAGATCAATTGATAAGAATCGAGTATCTAGATATAGAGAATAATCTTGTCAATCGACTTGATAACGGGATTGCAGTAATTAAATATTCTTATGATCAGGATGGAGAGATTAAAGAAACCATTCGTCTCAACAAAAATTTATCGGTGATAAAATGAATTTAAGAGGTATTGTTTTATTGATATGCATGTTAATAGTCTCGAATAATGTATCTGCGTCTCTAAACTACCAAGTAAATGATAGCACCAAAAATGGTATCCATAAATTTTTGTTGAAAATCACGGAAGAGAATAGTTTTCAAGGGGCAGTATTAGTTGCTCAGTATGGTAATATTATCTATCAAGAGGCATTTGGATACTCAGATTTAGAGAGTAAAACTCCAAATAAAATCGAGACTAAGTTTTTGATTGGTTCTACCACTAAATCTTTTACAGCCGTAGCAATTATACAACTCATGGAAAACGGATTGGTCAACTTACATACTCCAATAGATAAATACCTTCCGGATCTTAAACCTGAACTATCAGAGAAACTTACTTTACACCTATTGCTCAAAATGCAGTCAGGTCTCCCAGATCATCTCGAAAGATTAACTAATCTCGAATATGAAGATGTTTCAAATGAGAGAATAATTGAAATAATTAATGAAGCTGATCTTGAATTTAAACCAGGGACAGCCTACAAATACTCAAACATAAATTATACACTCACAGCAATAATATTAGAAAGAATTACTGGGAAATACTTTTCAGAATACTTGAATGAAAAAATATTTATTCCACTTGAAATGAGGAATAGTGGTATAGAACGAACTCACGATATTATACCGGAAAAGGCAAGAGGATATGAATTAAGTAAAGAAATGGAGCTCCAACCAGCAAATAGGAATTATATGGCTTATGCATTGGGATCAGGGGATATTTATTCAAGTATTGAAGATTTATATAAATGGGATAAAGGCCTAGAAAATACGGCACTAATTTCAGATAAAAGCAAAGAATTGATGTTCAGAGAAAACCATCAGGAAGAGCTCGGTCCATATGGATATGGTTTTCGAATACATGACTATGTTAGGGCAGAATCTAATTTTGAAAAAGGAAAGCTCATTCGACATGGAGGAAGTATGCAGGGTTATCTAGCAAATTTTCACAAATATTTGGACGACGAACTTACAGTTATTGTACTTAGTAATGTCAGACCTCTCCCAATAATGGACATAACCTTTGGTATAAAGGAACTGGTGTTAGGAAGAAAACCTACTTTACGATCTGAAAGTACATACAAATACTAAGTTTGACATTTTATCCAACATCATCATTTCTGTTTTGTTCTTGCATTTTTTTCATACTTACTAGCTATTATTTCTCAAAATCGGAACTCTTTTTACCCAGAGGATGAATAATTCTAAAACTAGGATTTAAAGGGTACTTATGTAGCGCTAATCAGTAGGGTTTCATGAAATAGGAAGAACAGTATATGAGAGTATAGTATTATTTGTCAAGTCAAAGTGGTCATAACATAAAACAAGTAATACAAAAGCCTTTTTATAATGAATAAGATACTATCAATAATTAGCACTTTCATTTTCCTATGTAGTTTTGGAATAGTCAATCAACCCAAAAATGATCAATCTAACGACTACAAAATTTACTTTTCCTTAAGGGAATCTGAAGATCAAAATGCCAAAATTGTTTCCTATGATGGTAAAGAACTAAAAGAATTTACTGTTAAAAACGGTAACAGTTCAAGGGGCATAAATAAACCATCTGTTTCCTCAGATGGAGAGTGGATTGCATTTAACACGTATCAATTTGGAGGTTGGAAAGCAGCCATTTCTCATTTAGATGGGAGTGAAGTACGTCAAATTAGTAATTCAGGGAATTATTCAGGCTTCCCAAGTTTCTCAAAAGATGGTAATTGGATTGTTTATTACGAACATGAAAATGGTAGAAATGGAAATAGAGATATTTATAAAATAAAATTAGACGGGTCTGAAAAGACACAACTAACCCGAGATGCTCGGCATCACTATTCTCCATCTTTCTCACCAGGCGGCTCCAAAATTGCATTCGTTTCTGCTAGAGATGGAGGTAATTATGAAGTCTTTGTTATGAATAGTGACGGATCTGCTATTAAAAATATTACAAAACACCCCAATCATGATGCTTGCCCATCTTGGTCACCAGATGGAAAAAAAATTGCTTTTCTCTCAATAAGAGACGGATATCTGAATCTATATACAATGAATCCGGATGGAACTGAACTAATTAATCTTACCAATAATCAGGAAACCGATACTAATTGGTTTGATCAGACTGCCCAAAGCGTTGACGAATTGTCTTATATGTATGGTACTAGTTGGTCTCCAGATGGAAAATCAATTGTTTTTGTGCAAAAAAAGGGTGATTTCCAAAAAATTTACACTATAAGTGCTGACGGTTCCAATCTTAAAAAATTAGTAGAGACGAAAGGGAATCAGTTCAATCCTTTTTGGGCAAAATAATTCTATACAGGACTTTTAATAGAAATAAAATAGTGAAATGTATGTTTTCAAAATCAAGATTGAACGAATTAATTTTTGGGGATAAAGTAGCTAAGACCTAAATAAGGTGCTAAATTAGGTACTATGTATATTCGTAAAAGTAGATTAACTCCCCGTCAACAAAGTCGGTTGATAGAGCATTTTGTGGCAGGAACCACCGCTCGGGCGGCTTCGGAACTTATCGGGATCCAAGCCAATACCTCCACCTTGTTTTATAAACGTCTTCGTCAACTTATTGCCAGTAAGCTACCCAGTTATGAAATGTCTGGGGAAGTAGAAGCCGATGAGAGTAATTTTGGTGGGCGTCGTAAAGGCAAAAGAGGACGTGGGGCTGGCGGAAAAGTGGTGGTATTTGGGCTACTAAAACGAGAGGGAAGGTATATACAGCCATCATCCCTAATGCGAAAACAGAAACCCTCTTGCCTATTATGGAGGAAAAAGTACTCTCAGACAGCATTGTGTACACGGACACGTTC
>CAYGNU010000320.1:0-5831 GCA_964351175.1 uncultured Roseivirgaceae bacterium
TAATATCACTGGTGCCAAATGTCATACCTCTTCTTATAACAGCAGGTATAATGGGCTTTGCTGGCATTCATTTAAAACCAAGCACCGCCCTTATATTTAGTATTGTATTTGGTATTTCTGTAGATGATTCCATCCATTTTCTTGCAAAATATAGACAAGAGCTATTCGCTCATAAGTTCTTTGTGCCATTAGCGGTAAGTAGAAGCTTGAAAGAGACAGGTGCAAGCATGATGTATACATCCATCATACTTTTTGCCGGATTTGTAATTTTCGTTTTCTCCGATTTTGGTGGAACTGTTGCACTAGGAATTTTGACATCGATCACACTGTTGATTGCCATGATCACTAACCTGATTTTATTACCATCACTGTTAATGACATTCGATAACGGTAAAAGAAGTAAAAATTTACATCCTCTTATCGAACAATATGATGATGGTTTTTATCAGGAAGATGAGGACGAGGAGATTGATTTGGAATTGATCAGAGTAGCCAAGGAAGAAGAAGACAAGTCAAAAGAAATTAATTCATAATATTTAAAGGAGTAATACTGTGAAGTATAAAGAGTATAAAGGGCTTAACTATGCCGAAATAGAGAATGAAGTACTTGATTATTGGAAGAAAGAAGACGTCTTCAAAAAATCTATAGATACTAGAGAGGGGCATCCAACATTTACATTCTATGAAGGACCTCCTTCAGCAAATGGCACTCCTGGTATTCACCATGTGATGGCCAGAGCCGTAAAAGACATTTTTTGTCGTTATAAAACGCTTAAGGGTTTTCAGGTTAAGCGGAAAGGTGGATGGGATACACATGGTCTGCCGGTTGAACTTCAGGTTGAGAAAGAATTAGGGATAACTAAAGAGGATATAGGTAAAAAAATATCCGTTGAAGAATACAATCAGAAGTGTCGTGAGACGGTAATGAAATTTAAAGATCAATGGGATGACCTCACTGAAAAGATGGGTTATTGGGTTGATTTGGACGATCCTTATGTGACTTTTGAAAGAGATTACATAGAGACACTTTGGAATATATTGAAGCAGCTTTATGACAAAGGATTGCTTTACAAAGGTTATACAATTCAGCCTTTCTCTCCCGCTGCTGGTACGGGTTTAAGCTCTCATGAGCTCAACCAACCAGGTACTTACAGAGATGTAAAAGATACAACCGTAACAGCTCAGTTTAAGAAGAAAGGAACTGATAATGAGTATTTCTTAGCATGGACTACCACACCATGGACATTGGCTGCGAATACCGCGCTGGCCGTTGGTGAGAAGATTGACTATATAAAAGTTGAAACTTTTAATGCCTATACATTTGAGAAGGTATTTGTTATACTAGCGAAGGATAGACTCAATGCCTACTTAAATGCAAAAGATGCCGAAGCTAAAATTGAAGACTATAAGGCAGGTGATAAAGTGATTCCTTATAAAGTTGTAGAAGAGTTTAAAGGAAAAGATCTAGTAGGTCAGGAATACGAACAGTTACTTACTTACATTGATCCCGATGGTCCCGCATTTAAGGTTATTCCTGGAGATTATGTAAGTACCGAAGATGGTACAGGTATCGTTCACATCTCTCCAACTTTTGGTGCGGATGATTACCGTGTTGCAAAGCAGGCTGGTATAGGTGCTATCTTGGTAAAAGACGAAGATGGAAAAGACTCTCCAATAGTTGACCGTCAGGGAAGGTATGTGAAGGAGATGGGAGAGTTTGCGGGTATGTACGTCAAGAATGAATATTATAAAGATGCTGAAGCACCAGAGAAATCTTTAGATGTACTACTTGCCATAAAACTTAAGGAGGAAAATAAAGCCTTTAAAGTAGAGAAATATGAGCACTCCTATCCACATTGCTGGAGAACGGACAAGCCAATATTATACTATCCTCTTGATTCATGGTTTATTAAAACCACCGCAGTTAAAGATGATTTGGTGGCATTAAACAAAACGATTAACTGGAAGCCTGAATCAACGGGTACCGGTAGGTTTGGAAATTGGCTGGAAAACCTTGTTGACTGGAACTTATCCAGATCACGATTCTGGGGAACGCCTTTACCTATTTGGGTATCGGAAGATAAAACAGAGCAAAAATGCATCGGCTCTATGGCGGAGCTGAAAGCTGAAGTAACCAAAGCTGTAGAAGCCGGATTTATGGAAGCTGAACTGTCAGAAGACTTTGACTTACACAGACCTTTTGTTGATGATGTATTCTTAGTTTCTCAATCAGGCAAAAAGATGTTTCGTGAACCTGATCTGATAGATGTATGGTTTGACTCAGGAGCCATGCCTTATGCGCAATGGCACTACCCATTTGAGAATGAAGAAATTTTCAAGGCTAATTATCCAGCAGATTTTATTGCTGAAGGCGTAGACCAAACAAGAGGCTGGTTCTTTACATTGCATGCTATTTCAGTAATGCTTAACAAGAGTGTAGCATTTAAAAATGTAATTGCTAACGGCCTTGTACTAGATAAGAATGGCAACAAAATGTCTAAGCGATTAGGCAATACTGTTGATCCATTCAAGACCTTAGCTGAGCATGGACCTGATGCCACCCGTTGGTATATGATTTCTAATGCAAACCCTTGGGATAACCTCAAGTTTAATATCGATGGTGTTTCTGAGGTATCTAGAAGATTCTTTGGCACACTTCATAATACCTATTCATTCTTCGCACTTTACGCCAATCTTGACAATTTTGATTATAGCAAAGGTGAGATTGCATTAAATTTAAGAACTGAAAGTGATCAATGGGTATTAAGTAAACTTAATAGCTTGATAGCAAAAGTAGATCAGGCGTATGAAGAATACGAACCGACTAAAGCAGCCCGATTAATTCAGGATTTCACGATCGATGATTTAAGTAACTGGTATGTTCGATTAAATAGAAAACGTTTCTGGAGAGGTGAATATAATGATGATAAGCGTTCAGCTTATCAAACTTTGTACACCTGTCTAATGACCATCGCTAAACTTTCATCTCCAATTGCTCCGTTCTATATGGACAGGTTGTATCAAGATTTAAATGCAGTAAGCCATTTAGAGTCTTATGAATCTGTGCATTTGACTAACTATCCAGTTTCAGATGCAACCTATGTCAATCAAGATTTAGAAACCCGTATGGCACTTGCTCAGAATATTTCATCTTTGGTGCACTCTTTAAGAAAGAAGCACCTGATTAAAGTACGTCAGCCATTATCTAAAATATTGGTGCCTGTTTTAAATGAACAATTCAGATCTCATGTTACGGCTGTTGAAGATTTGATCAAATCTGAAGTAAACATCAAGAACATAGAATTTGTAGATCAAGAATCTGGCATTTTGGTTAAAAATGTAAAGCCAAACTTCAGAAAATTGGGTCAGGAATATGGGCCTAAAATGAAGGAAATAGCGGCTAAAATCAATCAGTTTAGTGCTGATGATATTGCTAAACTTGAGGCAGACAACAGCTTCGAAATTTCATTAGCTGATCAAATAGTCACCTTAACATTAGAAGATGTAGAAATCACTTATCAAGATATCCCTGGATGGTCAGTAGCAACCGAAGGAAGACTTACTGTGGCTTTGGATATCACTATTGATGATGAGTTGAAGAAAGAAGGTATAGCCAGAGATTTGGTTAACCGTGTTCAAAATATGCGTAAGGATATGGGACTTGAAGTGCAGGACAAAATCAATATATCAATTGAGAAGAATACTGAACTTGTCAATGCTGCGCTTGAAGCTAATAAAGAATATATCTGTACTGAAACACAGGCATTATCGTTAAATATATCTGATAATATTGTTGATGGAAGTTTGCTTGAAATGGACGAGCATAAACTTATGATTAAAATTGAAGCATAATAGTATGAAGCTGAATATGAAGTTGTTGAAATATTTTTTACTGGCATTGGTTGTCATAGCTATTGACCAAACTTCTAAACTTTTGGTGCACGAAAATATGATGATGGGTGCTGGTGGTGAAATTGATGTAATCGGAGATTGGTTCAAACTTCATTATTTACTTAACCCTGGTATGGCTTTTGGCTTAAAATCAAGTCACGAATACGGAAAGTTGCTATTGACATTATTCCGTTTAGGAGCCATGTTTGGCATTGGCTATTACATCTATTACTTATATATCAAAAAAGCACATACAGGACTTTTGTGGTGCATGGGCTTAATATTGGGAGGTGCAGTAGGCAATGTTATTGATAGTACTTTGTATGGTGTGCTATTAGATAACGCACCTGCAGGCTCACCATCTCCTTGGTTTCATGGCCAGGTAATTGATATGTTGTTCTTTCCACTATTTGATGGTCATTATCCTGAGTGGATGCCATTTGTTGGTGGAGACTACTTCTTGTTCTTTAGCCCAGTGTTTAACATAGCAGATTCTTCAATCTTCATTGGTGTTACTATCATATTAATCTTCCAAAAGAAGTTCTTCATACCTAAAGAACAATTGCAAGGTTTAAAGTCAGAAGAGGAATTAAAACAAGAACAAGAAACAACTCAGAAGGAAGTTCTATCTTAGGTAAGCTAACAAATATATAGCCCTGAAAACGAAGAATATACTCATCACCATCACCTTAATTCTAAGCTTAGCAATAAGTGTCAATGCTCAAAAGCCTGGAGAAGGAGAATTGATGAACAGGACAGCCTACTATCTAGGAATGAAATCATGTGAGGAGGGTAAAAAATTTGCCGCAGTTATTGCTGACAAAATTAAAAATCATACACTCGACTCAGCTTATTTCATAAGCTTTGGTGACTCTGATTATTCAAAGGAGCAAAAGACCTATGATTCATTAATGTTTGAAACTTATAGGTTAAGGGTCATCAGTCCAGGCTGGCAGCCTATTCTAGTTTGCTATATGGATACCCTTGATTCTCTAATGACACAAAATTTTGATGAAGATTACAGATCCAAATTATGGGATCAAGCGAACAAAGGCAACGAATAGCGTGTCCAAGATCCTATATTACTGAATTGGTATGACCATTTAAATTCAAAAAACTCTAGTGGCTTTGGAGAAGCGCGGATCTAGTTTGTAAATAGATGAAAACTATATTTTTAAAAAGAGCAGCCTTGACTGCCTTTATAATATTTTCATTCCACATAATTGTAGGATTTATTTACACTTCATTAAATGAAACGAAGGGAATGGTTTGGCTAAATCCCATTGCTCTTTTTATGATGTTTTATTGGATATATTTACTTATATCTTTATTTTACTATTTGATAAGAGATAAATATAATTCTAATAAATGGGTAACATCAGCATCATTAATCTCAATATCATATTTTCTTATTTATAGCCCCTATATTTTTGAAGGGACGTTTTTACAAAGATTCGAGTGGCTAACTGTCTTAACATTTATTATTTCAGCAGTTCTAATGGCCATTTCTGAAAAGTTGACGATTAGAACAATTAGGTAGTCGATTTAAGTCTTTATAAATTTTTAGCTATTTTAATGTTAAGCATTATCTCTTTTTTATAAGATTCTGAGAGACAAAACTAACATGGCTAAACATAAATCAATATTTTATTTAAAAGCTTCAATAGGATGATATAAATGAAAATTTTATTCGCTCTTGCTCTACTTGTTCTACTAAGCTCAAACTTGGACGCTCAAAAATTTAGCCGACTAACTAATCACTATCTATTTGATGATTGCCTAGAGGCGACAGATTTTGCAAACAATGAGTTACAAAAACACAACGTAGATAGCACGTATGTTGTAAAAATTTTTCGTCAGAAAATTTTTGACAGCCCCAAAAGTCTTAAGGAAGAGGATTCGATTCTATTAAACCTTTATAGACTTCAATATTATGACGC
>CAYGNU010000321.1:0-909 GCA_964351175.1 uncultured Roseivirgaceae bacterium
GTCAAGCACTTTCCCTTTTTTAGGATAATCCGACATAAATCCAACTAACTCGGGATAAGGTTTACCGAATAAGTTTACTGTCTGGTAGTATTTGTCATAGGTTACTGTCATTCGTTTCTTCACATTAAGCGCAACGCCCCTGTAAGGCGCGTTTGTTTACTTAGTTCAAGGCATAAAACTAGCACGATTTGGGTTTAGAACCTAGTTCCACCACAAGCAGCTTAAGACACCTCGTTCTTATAAATCGTCCACAAGTTAAGAGATGAAAGTGGATGTGAAATGCTAACCCAAAACGTGCGGGCAAACCGCACTAAAGCATTTAAGGACTTCGCACTGTGAAGTCCAAATGCGCTCTTACTGAATGTTGGCAGCTGTTATTTATTTAATATTTATGGAAACTTCTTCAATATTATTCGGATAGTTCAAAAAATGGCTCTTGTTAATTTTAAGGGGTTCTTTGAATGGATCAAGTCTTTTTAATGTGTAGATAATACGCTGATAGCTAACAACTCCAGTTGCAAACTCGTCAGAAATCGAACTACTTGACTCACCTGAACTATGAATTTCTAATTCTAGACCTAAGGACCAAATTGAATTTATATCAAGTCGTGCAAAATTAACGCCATCCGAATTAAAGTCCATTTTGTGTCCTTTACCCTTAACTTCCCAATCATGAGCAATCTTTTGTTCTAATATTATAAATTCTCCGTCATTACTTGAAATCTGTCTTAGCCAAATGCCATCATTAACTGATGGAGGTAAGTCAGGGTATATCCTAATGTAAAGTGAATCTGTTATAAAGTGGGTTTCGTTAATGCTAAATTTGAATGGTCCAATTTTTACAATTCCAGTATCTAATAAATTCTCTCTGAATGAAATGAAAGCAGAACCTAATTTATTGTCAAATCT
>CAYGNU010000321.1:919-5812 GCA_964351175.1 uncultured Roseivirgaceae bacterium
ATTAACTTCTTGTTTGATTTTTTCAAAGGAAACGGAAATATTAAGACCATCACTAATTCTTGGTGCGGGATTGTTTATTGTTAAATAAGCAGTTTGTCCGAAAGAGACAAATGCCGAGCATATTGCAATTAATAAAGTTAAAATCTTCATCATATATGGCTGCCAACATCAGGATAACAGAACTTCTGCTATATCACTCATGTTTATTTTACTAATCTAAGGATATTTTGTTTTTAATTGATAAAGGCAACAAAAAAAGCCTTCTGAGTAACACTCAGAAGGCTTTAGTATCTCAATAGCTTTTAATTACTTTCTAGCAATTACTTTAAGCGCTGCCTCAACAATATCATTAGGACCTAGTCCATACTTCACCAAAAGCTCTTCTGGCGTTGCACTTTCACCAAAGCTGTCGTTAACAGCTACCATTTCTAAAGGAAGTGGCAAGTTGCGGCTTAGTGTCTGTGCCACGCTGTCACCAAGGCCACCGTTCATTTGGTGCTCTTCAGCAGTTACCGCACATCTCGTTTTCTTAACAGAAGCCAATATGGCTTCAACATCCAAAGGCTTGATCGTATGGATATTGATGATCTCAGCGCTGATTCCTTTTTCAGCTAATATCGCTTCAGCTTCAATCGCCTGCCATACCATATGGCCTGTAGCAAATATGGTAACATTACTACCTTCTATAAAGGTGATGGCTTTTCCTATTTCAAATTTCTGATCTGCTGGAGTGAATACTGGCCATTTTGGTCTTCCAAATCTTAAGTAAACAGGGCCTTCATAATCAGCAATAGCAATAGTAGCGGCTTTTGTCTGGTTATAATCGCAAGGATTGATAACAGTCATGTGAGGAAGCATCTTCATCATACCCAAATCTTCTAAAATCTGGTGTGTTGCTCCATCTTCACCTAAAGTTAGACCAGCATGCGAAGCACAGATCTTCACATTCTTGCCAGAATATGCCACTGACTGTCTGATCTGGTCATAAACCCTACCAGTAGAAAAGTTAGCAAACGTGCCTGTAAAAGGTATTTTGCCACCAATGGTCATACCCGCAGCCAGGCCAATCATATTGGCTTCAGCAATACCTACCTGAAAAAACCTGTCAGGGAAATCCTTTTTAAAGGCATCCATTTTTAATGAGCCTGTTAAGTCAGCACAAAGTGCCACCACGTTTTTGTTTGATTTTCCCAGTTCGTGCAATCCGGCTCCAAAGCCTGATCTTGTGTCTTTCTTTTCGGTATAGGTGAGTTTAGTCACAGGAGTAATTGTTTAGGTTATAATAGCCTTTTCAGAAGCGGCAAATTTATACATATCTTGTTAAAATAACAGTCAATTTTAAGATTAGTCAAACAATCTGATGGTTGTTGACAGCCCTTCCTTAATTGTGAAGTTCTTAATGGTTGTATACTTACTGCCAGGGGCTTTTTCTATTCTGAAAACAATTTTATAATTACCGGGCTGTATGGCAAGGCTGGACTTAGATTCTTTACTATCAAGATCTTTAACCCATTTTTGACTACCGTCATTATCGATCTCATATAAACTACCAAAACCAGCGGCATTATTATAGATGTTTAATAAGCCTGGTGCTGGTAAGGTGATATTTTTTTGCCCACTCTGCTCAATATTTACTTTGAATGTCCTTGAAGGAAGTGTCAGCACTTCAATATCATAATCGCCTACAATATACTTTTGACTTGTGTTGATGTCTTGAGCGTAAACTAACCGGTTGTTTTTATTGATTAATACCTTGACACCCTTTTCATAACTCGATGCATTTCTTTGTTTAACTGTCAATGTTCCTTGTGGGGTAGAAAGCTTGATCGTATTATGAACACCAGGTTGGAGCCTGAAATTTCTTTTGGAAACAGGAGGGATGGTATTGGCTACCACCTCATAAGGTATAACGGCTTCTAATATTACAGTGTCGGGTTTTCCTCTTGAGTCGAGGTAATGCACAAAATCAAAGGCAGAAACATTGGTCACGCTATTTATAAAACTGACATTCACATTGGTCTCTGTCGGTTTGTTTTTAGTGTCAAGGAGTTCGACCGTGGCCGTTGTCTTTTCAAGACTGGTCTTTATGGCTTTTTGTAGTGCTACCTGAAAGGTGTTTAGGTCCTTGGCATCGAAGAAGTCTCCCAAGCATTTGAAATCATCAGTATAGTCCTTTTGAATACCGAGGCCAATAACGAATGGCCTTAAGAAAACTCCTTTCTTTTGAAGTGCCAGCGATACAGCACAAGGATCTCCATCACAAGACTCAATGCCATCAGTAATGATGATGACGATATTTCTTGAACTACCAGTAGGAAAGTCATTGGCGGCCTGCTCTAAAGAATAGGCAATTGGGGTAGTACCTTTTGGGGATATGGACTGAAGCTCTTTAATGATCTGGTCATGATTCTTAATACCAAAACCAACTTCAAGTTTAGTGTCTGTGCAGTTTTGGGCGCCTTTTGAGTATAAATGACCATAGGCACGCAGCGCTAATTCTAGTTTAGGATTTACTTTCAAGGAGTCCACCAGATTTGACAGCAGCGACTTGGCTACATCCATTCTGGTTTCCTGACCCCACTTGGCCAGCATGCTGGCAGAACCATCTAATAGAAATAAGATTCTTGTTTTCTCTGGAAGCTTTTGCTGTATGTTTTGTGCAAGTACAGAAGTACTTAAAATAAGAAACGATATGATTGTTAGAGTTCTGATCATTAATATAGCAACGGGAAATTAAGGGTTTAATTACCATTCATTAAATGTAAACCTTTGTATTTTTTACAAAAGTCGTAAATTAAGCCGATGAAAAATAAAATAATACTCTGGTCTTTGACCGTAGCGCTTGCTGGATTCCTATTTGGTTTTGACACTGTGGTAATATCAGGTGCTAATTTGCCGATTAAAGAATTATGGCAAACTACACCATTCTTTCATGGCACATTTATCATGTCAATGGCGCTATGGGGTACCGTCATAGGCGCTCTTTTTGGTGGAATACCTACTGATGCCATTGGTAGAAAGAAGACCTTGTTTTGGGTAGGAATATTGTACTTTGTATCGGCAATTGGCTCAGCCTTTGCGCCAGACCCTTATTTATTTTCATTTTTTAGATTTATTGGAGGTGTTGGCGTTGGAGCCTCATCAGTAGCGGCACCAACTTATATTTCTGAGATAACCTCTTCTAAAAATAGAGGCAAGTTTGTGGCGCTTTATCAGTTTATGATTGTCTTTGGTATACTGATAGCTTTCATTTCCAACTATTTGCTTAAAGGCGTAGGGGGTGCTAATGATTGGCGCTTTATGTTAGGTGTAGAAGGAATACCTGCCTTTATTTATTGTTTTCTAATCTTAGGGGTGTCTAACAGTCCGCGTTGGTTGTACCTTAAAAAGAAAGATGAAGCAGGTGCTTTAAGAGTATTAAATATTATTGATCCAAATACCGCTGAAGAGCGACTTCAGGATATTAAGAATGATATTCAACCTGATGCTGCGCACACTAATTTCTTTAATAAAAAGCACTCCAGACCGATCATGCTGGCATTTTTAATTGCTTTCTTTAATCAAATGTCAGGTATCAACTTTATATTATATTATGCCCCAGAGCTATTGGAGATCGCTGGGCTGGCAGCCAAAGACTCTTTATTTAATTCCATAGCAATAGGAGGTATCAACATGATCTTCACCTTTGCCGGTTTATATTTCATAGATAGGTTAGGCCGTAGAAAACTAATGTTCATTGGCTCTTTTGGTTACATTATTAGTTTGGGCTTAACGGCCTATGCATTTTATGCTGCTATAGAACCTACTTATATGCTGTTATTTATACTTGTTTTTATTGCATCACATGCAATTGGCCAGGGAGCCGTTATTTGGGTATTTATCTCAGAGATATTCCCAAATCAGGTGCGAGCCTATGGGCAATCATTAGGTACAGGAACACATTGGGTATTTGCAGCGCTAATCACTTTGCTAACACCAGTTTTTATAGATAGGGAAGAAGGAATATTTGGCGAAAACCCTTGGCCTGTATTCGCCTTTTTTGCCTTTATGATGATATTACAACTTTTATTTACTTGGAAAATAATGCCTGAAACTAAAGGCAAAACATTAGAAGAACTCTCAAAAGAACTTTCACCATGAACAGAATAATACTTGCAGTTTTAATTTTTACAGCGGCTTGCTCCCCAAAGAAGGAAGAACAGGCAATAGTTGATGTTGAAACTAATGACTACTACAACGAACAGCACCGATTACAATATCATTTCTCTCCAGAAGCAAACTGGATGAACGATCCTAACGGGATGGTTTATTATGAGGGAGAATACCATTTGTTTTATCAATATTATCCAGACAGTACAGTTTGGGGTCCAATGCACTGGGGCCATGCAGTAAGCAAGGATATGGTGACTTGGGAGCATTTGCCCGTAGCACTTTATCCTGATGAGCTAGGCTATATCTTTTCGGGCAGTGTAGTTGTAGATAAAAACAATACATCTGGTTTAGGAAGCACCGAGAATCCGCCTATGATAGCCATTTTTACTTATCATGAACCTAATGGTGAAAAGGAAGGAAAAATAGATTATCAATATCAGGGAATAGCATACAGTACTGATAAAGGGAGAACATGGACTAAGTATGACAAGAACCCTGTATTACCAAATCCCGGCATTAAGGATTTTAGGGATCCTAAAGTGTTTTGGCATGCAGAGGAACAGAAATGGGTGATGTCATTGGCTGTACTTGATCATATTACTTTTTACTCTTCTGCTGATCTTAAGTCATGGACTAAAGAAAGTGACTTTGGCTTTGAACTTGGCGGTCATGGTGGTGTTTGGGAATGTCCTGATCTGATAAAAATGGGAGATAAGTGGGTCCTGCTGGTAAGTATTAACC
>CAYGNU010000322.1:0-5805 GCA_964351175.1 uncultured Roseivirgaceae bacterium
TAATATGTATACACTAGGCGACAAGCCTGCGATAATCTGGGAGCCTAACGACCCAAAAGAGAAAAATCAAATTATCACTTATAAGGAGCTTTTTCATAAAGTCAATCAGTTTGCTAATGCTATGAAAGCACAAGGTATTGGCAAAGGAGACCGTGTAATCATCTATATGCCAATGGTACCGGAAGCAGCGGTAGCTATGTTAGCATGCGCCAGAATTGGTGCTATTCATTCAGTGGTATTTGCAGGATTCTCTTCAAGCGCGTTGGCAGATCGTATTAACGACTGCTCCGCTAAAATGGTCTTGACATCTGACGGAAATTTCAGAGGAGCCAAATCCATCCCTGTTAAGTCCGTAGTTGATGAAGCGTTAGAAAAAACCACAACTGTCGAAAAGGTTATTGTATTTCAGAGAACACATGAAAATGTCTCTATGAAAGGTGGCAGAGATATCTGGTGGCATGACGCCATTGAAGATATGCCGGAAGAAAATAAGGCTGAGGTGATGGATTCTGAAGACATGCTTTTCATCCTTTATACTTCAGGTTCAACTGGCAAACCGAAGGGTGTGGTGCATACTTGCGGTGGCTATATGGTATATACCAATTATTCGTTCGAAAATGTATTTCAGTATAATAAAGGGGATGTTTATTGGTGTACTGCAGATGTTGGCTGGATTACAGGTCATTCCTACATTGTTTATGGTCCATTGCTAGCGGGAGCCACTACTCTTATGTTTGAAGGAGTACCTACTTTCCCAGATGCGGGCCGCTTTTGGGAAATTATTGATAAGTATAAAGTAAACCAATTCTATACTGCGCCAACCGCTATAAGAGCATTACAAGCCTACGGTACTGATCCACTAACTCCTTATAAATTGGACTCCTTAAAAGTGATAGGTTCAGTAGGTGAACCTATCAATGAAGAAGCATGGCATTGGTATCACTCTCATATTGGTAAAGGAAAATGTCCATTGGTTGATACTTGGTGGCAGACAGAAACAGGGGGCATTATGATTTCTCCAATTGCCGGTATAACGCCTACTAAACCCTCCTACGCCACATTACCATTGCCAGGCATTCAACTAATAATAGTTGATAATGACGGCAAAGAACTACAAGGCAACAGTGTTGAAGGAAATTTATGCATCAAATTCCCATGGCCTTCCATGTTACGCACAACTTATGGTGATCATGAGCGCTGCAAACAGACCTATTTCTCCACCTTTAAAAACTTGTATTTTACCGGAGATGGGGTGAAGCGTGACGAAGACGGGTACTACAGAATACTTGGTAGAGTAGATGATGTAATCAATGTTTCTGGACATAGAATGGGAACAGCAGAAGTTGAGAATGCGATCAATGAGCATCCTAAAGTCATTGAATCTGCCGTTGTAGGCTTTCCTCATGATATTAAAGGACAAGGTATTTATGCCTTTGTAATTTGTGACATGGAAGGCAGATCTGAAGAAAATCTTATCGCAGAAATTAAAGAGACTGTCAATAAAATAATCGGGCCAATTGCACGTCCGGATCAAATTCAGATAGTACCTGGTCTGCCAAAAACAAGGTCTGGGAAAATCATGCGTAGGATATTGAGAAAAATAGCCTCTAAAGACACCCGTAATATGGGTGATATCTCTACACTTTTAAATCCTGAGGTTGTGGAAGCAATTATAGAAGGGGCTAAATTGTAAAGCCTACAAAGTAGATTAATCTAAAAACAAAAACTGGTTCAAGTGTCTCACTTGGATCTTTTTGTTTTTATTGACATTTAGATGGTTTATGAAGTACAAGTAATACGCATGGACTAGCAGAAGATCAACTAAGAAACCTTAAAGCAGGTTTATAGAAGAATTTTCTATTTGTCCAGTTGGAGACCGAATTGATTACTATAATCATGATGTTGTAAGCGTACATAAAAAACAAAAATGGAAGGAAATTGGAAACGGACAACCCCAGATTGATATGTAGTAATCTTGAAAACATCAAAATCCCAGAAACTGAAAAAAAGATTATACCCCAGCTAATCTGAAAATTAAGGATCGATTTTCCTACTTGATCAACCCTTTTCACTTTGTCTTTTTGTAGAATCCATATTATCAAAGGAATCAATATACCTAATATTGGAAATGCCAAAAAACTTAATTGAGATAAGTTAAGAACTGTTAAAACGTTTTTGTCTTCCTTAGTTTTCCAATTGATTAGTTCATCTGGAGAGGTTTGAAGAGCAATAGCAACTCTTCTCAAAGAATCACCCCTTGGAACAGTTTCCCCATTTTCTATACGTTGAATTGTTCTCAAGTTAAGACCAGCTTCATTTGCAAGTTGTTCTTGTGACAAGCCAGTCTTCTTACGATATTCTTTTATCCTTAACGATATTTCAGAAGCTTCCATATTAACAGTTAGATTTCCTGTAAATGTAAATTTTTACAAAACTGGGTAAAAAAATTAATGTTGACTTGTTTGCGGCAACTCTATGACAAACTTGCCTAAACCGTTCATACACTTAATCAGTAACGTATTATAAAAACTAAAAAGCGCAGTCTGAAGGTAAAAGATGTGCTTTTTCTACATTCTGCGCTGTCGCGCGATTGTATCGCGTTACTTAGTAGCACTCGTTACAAACGAGCGCTAGCAGAGTGATAGGTTCAGTAGGCGAACCTATCAATGAAGAAGCATGGCATTGGTATCACTCTCATATTGGTAAAGGAAAATGTCCATTGGTTGATACTTGGTGGCAGACAGAAACAGGGGGCATTATGATTTCTCCAATTGCCGGTATAACGCCTACTAAACCCTCCTACGCCACATTACCATTGCCAGGCATTCAACTAATAATAGTTGATAATGACGGCAAAGAACTACAAGGCAACAGTGTTGAAGGAAATTTATGCATCAAATTCCCATGGCCTTCCATGTTACGCACAACTTATGGTGATCATGAGCGCTGCAAACAGACCTATTTCTCCACCTTTAAAAACTTGTATTTTACCGGAGATGGGGTGAAGCGTGACGAAGACGGGTACTACAGAATACTTGGTAGAGTAGATGATGTAATCAATGTTTCTGGACATAGAATGGGAACAGCAGAAGTTGAGAATGCGATCAATGAGCATCCTAAAGTCATTGAATCTGCCGTTGTAGGCTTTCCTCATGATATTAAAGGACAAGGTATTTATGCCTTTGTAATTTGTGACATGGAAGGCAGATCTGAAGAAAATCTTATCGCAGAAATTAAAGAGACTGTCAATAAAATAATCGGGCCAATTGCACGTCCGGATCAAATTCAGATAGTACCTGGTCTGCCAAAAACAAGGTCTGGGAAAATCATGCGTAGGATATTGAGAAAAATAGCCTCTAAAGACACCCGTAATATGGGTGATATCTCTACACTTTTAAATCCTGAGGTTGTGGAAGCAATTATAGAAGGGGCTAAATTGTAAAGCCTACAAAGTAGATTAATCTAAAAACAAAAGCTGGTTCAAGTGTCTCACTTGGACCTTTTTGTTTTTATTGACATTAAGTTGGTTTATGTAGTCCGAGGTAAAACCTTGAACTTGTCAGGTTAACTACCCTTTTTCTTATAGTACCCAACTACTTTACATTTCGATGGATTTGATATCGAAACTTTAAGAATTATACTATCTCCCGTTTTTAGTTTTGCCATTTCATTAAATACATAATAATGGTCAGCATAGATTTGATTATCAACTGAATAACTGAATTCTAAACATCGAGCAGCTTTTTTTCCATAAGGAACTATTTTGTTAGTAGTAATATATCCTGTTAATTGTTTTGTTTCACCCATGAAGTAGGGTCCTAAATTCCACATATCATAAACCGCATAATAGATGAACGCACATATTATTAAAACACCAGATGTCCCGATTAATTTAATCCTCATAAAAATTATTTTGACAACTTCTCCAAGGTCTGTAGCACACAGACCATATCATATTAGTTGATTTTTATTAATTTAAGTAAATAAACCTGTTTGACAAGCCAATAAATTCAATGGGCTAAATTGTAATTATAGCTGCCAAAAACTTATAAAAACAAGAACTGGTTCAAGCGTCTGGCTTGGACTAGTTGGGGCTAATTTCTAATTGCAATGAACCTACTAACTATAACCTCAATTATCATCGTAGTAAAGAACATGAGTAAAGTCCAAAAAAGAATATTTAAAGGGAGCCAAATTAATGATTCGGCTATAAGTTTATTCCATTCTAAGGGCCAACTTAACATGACCATCATTAGCTCCTTATACCAATTGGTTGAACCCCAAGTCACAAGAAAAATTGTTCCAAAGGTACACGCAATTGAGTAGAGGATCGAAAATCCTATAGTCAAACGAAATGAGGTTTTATATTTCATTCACAGTTCTAAAATTCATTATTGCCAAGACTCTGCCAACAACCAAATGCTTATTATTTTTTTATTAGAAAGATATGTGATCGGTACAGATTATAAAAACTAAAAAGCACACCCCGTTGGCAATGGTTGCACTTTTTCCAAACCTGTTGCAAAACCATCTGGCCATGGGGTTATTTGAAAGCCATCCTCCACAGAACCTTTGACTACCAATCCACCATACCCGGTATTATTCATATGAGCGCGTACCCATACTTGTTGATCTTTATTTATTTCAATAGGCCCTCCTGATCGACTAAAAGGCTGCTCATCTACATGACTATGAGCCAATATCCTTCGATAAATCAATTGCCCTTCTTCAGAGACTATCTCCCACCAATCGGCATATTGATCACACCCTTCATCAGGACTTTTTAAGGTAACAGAAAAATTGTAGCTCTGCTCATTTCCTCGAACTTCCACCTTTCTTACATCTGCAAATTCAGGATCTTCCACATCACTATTAATTGAAGAACAGTTACTTATAAGAAGTAACAAAATTTGAAACATCATATACCTCATCTTTTATAGTTAAAGCAATTATTAGTACTCACAAGTTAATAATTCCTCATTTGACTAAAAACTAAAGTTCTAAATAGATAGCCATCAAAAATTAATTATATTAGAATGTATGACTAGATCATTTTTAACCCTTCTAATCCTTTCTTCAATTACCTCCTTCGGTCAGGTAAGTGATTTAAAGTTTGATCATTTGGATAATATTAGGGCGTTAAACTATCGCTCCATCACAGCCATCACTCAGGATGCCCAGGGCTTTATCTGGTTTGGCTCGCAAGACGGGCTACTCCGGTATGATGGTTATGACGTAAAAATATTCAAAAATATTATTGGCAATCCTAATTCCCTATCAGACAACAATATCCGTGCGCTCGAATCTGATTCCTTAGGAAATATCTGGATTGCCACTCAAGGTGGGGGCTTAAGCTGCTATATTACCAAAGAAGAAAGGTTCATTAACTACAAAAATGATCCGAAAAATAAGAATTCAATTAGTGGCAATGCGGTCTGGTCAGTAATGCTAGATAGCAAAGGCATCCTCTGGATTGGTACCTGGTCAAACGGTTTAAACAGGTTCGATCCCAAAACAACAAAGTTTGAAAAGATCGCAGATAGTGTTGATCCTATTCTGGCTATCCACGAAGATGAAGATGGGATGATATGGTTTTCATCTAATGGATTGAGTTATTATAATCCTGAGACCAAAAGTCGAGGTGGTTATTCGGCAAATGCTTTTGACAGCCTTTCTCTTAGATCAAATAGCATCAGAAGTATAAACAGCAGTGGTGATGGTAAAATATGGGTAGGGACAGATAATGGTGGGCTAAATGTGTTGCATAAAAATGAAAAGAGATTTAGTTATTATGTAAGTGATGAC
>CAYGNU010000323.1:0-5799 GCA_964351175.1 uncultured Roseivirgaceae bacterium
GATTAAAACAGCAGTGATTTTACTTAAAAGAGAGAAGAGAAATAAATATAAAGCACTGAAGTAAGATAGTATACTCGGCTTTTCAATAAATTTAAGGAATACTTTAAAACTTAAAAGAAAAAGTGTTGTCGCTAAAATAGTTTTGAGTTGGAAAATCCATGAGACAGTTTCAATTTGGATTGGATGGATTAAAAATATAAGGGCAGATAAAAAAAGGATTTTTTTAGGAACTCTTTCTTTGAAGACTTCAATTATGAGATATGCATTTAAAATATGTAGGCAGAGGTTTACAAGTTTATATACCCAGTATTGATTTTTTGCAAATTGATAGATAGACCAAAAAACAGTGTAAGAAAGAGGCCAACTTCGGGCATACGCAGTAGAGCGATCCCAGAAAATTAATGGATTAGTCGATTTTATCATTGGGATTGACTCAAAAATAAAGCCATTGTCATCTATGAAAATAGGTCCACCTGAAATTGATGGCCAATAAAAGATACCTCCTAGTAATATTAGGATTAGTAATTGTGATAAGGGAGACCGTTCGATTTTCTGCATCAATTGCAACAAGTTAAAATTCCTTTTTTATTCCTATATTATATGTATAACCCCTAGCTTAGTCAGTGATTTTCTAATGCTAGGGGGAAAGCTATTATATATTCTTTTATATTATAGGTGTACTTGATAGCTAATTACTGTAATGATGAAATGGGATATTAATATTAGAACCATTTTGTGTCATAAAAATGAATATAACATTTAAAGAATATATTTTGCTTAAAAATAGAATTACAGACCCTCAAAAAATTCGAATTATAAGTGGTTCAATGGAGCCATTTATCCACACAGGGGAAGAAATATTCATAAAGAAATTTAACCCTGGTTCCTTAAAAAGATTTACACCCATCGTTTTTTGGCATGAGAACTATTTGGTATGTCATTTTTATATTAAAAAAATTATTTAAGATGATAAAATTTATTATATTACGAAAGGTCTTACTTCTGCTTCTTACGATGACTTATTAGAAGAGAAATGTATTTTAGGAGAGGTGATTAGTCCTAAAGTGGGTCTTTTTAGAAGAATTATTATGCGCATTGCTTTTTCTCGTTACCGATAACTTTTTTACACTTTTTTACGAATACAGTATAATTTAGCGACTAGGATATTTTGTGAAAATACCAATTTTTGATATTAAGTTTTCGAAAGCAGAAAGAAAGCAATTCTATAATTACTGTGACGAAATTTTTGATAATGCCTATTTAACAAATCACAAAATGGTAAGTAAGTTTGAAAACTTATTTGCTGAGTTTTGCGGTAGAGACAAAAGCATTCTAGTAAATAGCGGGACGAGTGCTCTTGAAGTTGCCTTGAGATTTCTTGACGTTAAAGGCCGAGAAGTGATCTTGCCTGCCAATACTTTCATCGCGACATATTGTGCTGTTGTAAATGCGGGCGGAATTCCTGTTATTTGTGATATTGATAAAGAGTATTTCTCAATTTGCTTAAAGGATTTAGAAAAGAAAATTTCAAGTAAAACAGCGGTTGTTATATGGGTGCATATTGGAGGTTTGATCTCTTCTGGTATCATGGATGCTGTTAAATTATGTAAAGAGAAAAATATAACTCTAGTTGAGGATGCGGCCCATGCTCACGGCTCAGAACTTAACGGAGCCAAAGCAGGTAGTTTTGGACGATTCGGTTGTTTTTCTCATTTTTTAACAAAAATTATGACAATGGGTGAAGGGGGGAGTGTCGTTTGTGATAAATCGGACTTATCACAGTTACAGTCCTTGAGGCAATTTGGACGCTCAGAAAGAGAAAATACCTTACATGAATTAAGCAGCTCGAATTTTAAAATAACCGAGTTCCAGGCAGCACTTGGGCTTGTGGATTTGAATAGAATAGAAAAGAGAATTGAGTCACGGCAAAGATTGGCCTACAGGTATTATGAAAAATTAAAAGACTCAGAGTTTAAGGTCATTATAGATGGTCCAGGAATGAAAAGTTCATTTTATAAATGTATCATTGTAAGTCCATTTAAAATTAACGAAATTGAGCAATCTTTATTAAGAAAAGAAATACCTCTAACAGGTAGCGTATACAGGTATCCTCTTCATCAGCAACCAGTATGTAAAAATTTAAACTCTGAAGATTATCCAAATGCAACTTGGTTTGCGGAGTACCATTTCTGTCCACCTTGTTTCCCTGAAATAACGTTAGAGCAAGTGGATTATATTTGTGCAGCATTATTGGATAGAAGATGATCACAGAAGAACTCGTTATTGTAATTCCTATATTTAATTGTAAAAAACAAATTCTTAGAGTTATAGATAGAATAGAACAAATTGATGAACTGAAAGAAATAAAAAAGATAATTATAGACAATAATAGTAATGATAATGGTTATATTGAAGCCGCCCGGAAATTAAAAGATATAAAATCAAAAAACTGGAAAGTTCATAAAAATAATAAAAACTATGGGTTAGGCGGCTCATTTAAAATTGCTTATTCAATTGTCAAAGAAATGAACTATAAGTACATGATTTGGCTACACGGAGATGACCAAATTGAAATAAAAGAAGTTCTTTATTTTATTGAAAAAAGAGAGCAGTATGATGCTATATTTGGCTCGAGGTTTTCAAAGACTTCTCTTTTGAAGAATTACTCAAAAATAAGGAAAATGGGGAATCTTTTTTTAAATGCTTTTGTTTCTATCTTAATTAATAAGAAAATTACTGAGTTGGGTTCTGGTTTGAATTTATTTAGAATAGAATCATTACCTGAATCTGAATTAAAGTATTGGCCTAATCATATTGCTTTTGACATGAGGTTGCTTTTTCATTTTCATACAAATGAATACAATGTTTGTGAAATACCAATTTCATGGTTTAGCACAGACCAAAAATCAAATGCTAATAATTTAATTACGGGCGTTCAAATAATATTGATTACAATCTCTCATCTTTTTAAATTAGATTATCTTAAAGAAAGCAACCGAATTGATTATAAATATGAGCATATTTATGAATGCTAAGAAGTTTATGCATTTTCTCAGCAGTGTAAATCTAAAAACAGATAGATTAAGTAATAAAAAGAGTTCATTTATCTATCTATTCATTTTTAGTATTGTTGCACTGATGATGTGTTATAGGAAATACCTCATTCATGACCAGTCGATACTACGCCTTCTTTTTTATCAAGAAAATATTGAACCATTTATTGGTGAAAGAGGGTTTGGCGCTCTAGGTGACTCTTCTTTGCATATTCTCTTTGACAATTTTCTTTTTATTGTCCTTTTTCTAAATAGCAAGATATTAAACTTAGATCTTTTCTCAGTACATGCTCTTTATTGCTCTATCTATATAACCTTTTATTTAGTAGGCATGTTTCAATTACTTCAAAAGTTCATATCAAACAAGTTTCAATCAATCATTTTTCTGCTCTTTTTTCTGATTGGAACCCCTGGGATTGTTAATCAGATCTTCCTAATGGAAGATAATATTGCTCTTTATTCATTCCTACCTTTTATTTTAATAAATTTAACCACTTATTTTGGAAAAGAAAGTTTAACCAATTTGAAAAAGTTAGGTTTACTTTTGATTGTAAGTGTTTTTTTTCATGGCCAAGCGATATTGTTTTGGAGTTTTATTCCCTTCGCACTGTATAAGTCTTATCATCATAAAAAACATCTTATGGTCTATCTCTATATATTTGGGATTTTTATTGTTAGTTACGTTTTTTCCTATTGGCTCTTTGATAATGGCCCTCTCGATATGATTTTTCAAATTGCTCAAACAGCACAAGCGGGGATTGGAGAGCAATTTGAAAATATTACTCGCTTCTCTCCTGAGTATTGGTCTGCATACTATACGAGCTATGTTGATTTTTTCTATAACTATTTTAATAAGGATCTAATTGGGATCGATTTTTATCAGTATGATTATTGGATTGTTCTTATATATTTAGCAATGGGGTTTTGGACCTATATTCTTGTTAAGTATCGGTCTATTGATATTAACTATCTTGCAATTGTATATTTTCTGGGCCTTAACTTTATATTCACAGTTTTCTGGGAAGCTGGAGTTTATCAAAAATTAGACTTGTTTGTAATCTCAATAGGACTTTCTATTGCGAGTGTTTTTAAAAAAATAAGGCCATTAGATAAGTGCTCACTTTCAGCTTTCTTCATCTATTTTTTGTTTTTTGGAGTTGTTGAATTAATATATACCCCATTCAATCAGTATTATGGGGCTAGATTTAATTCTTATCAAAATCAAGTTAAGGCAATCCATAAAATCGGTTTTAAAAATAAGTGTGTATTATTAGATTTCGATTTTGCAAATTATGACCTATGGTTTAGAGCATTGGTTAAAGGAATAGATTATTCAATTTACTATAAGCATAAAAAAGAAGTAGATCCTATCTATGAAGAAGAAATTGTCGAGGAAAAGACTGAAGTGGCCAAAGAGGTTGAAATCGCTGAAGAAAAGTTAGATGTTGTCGAAGAGAAGAAAGGAAGTATTATCTCAATTATACAACAAGTAATTCAGCGAGTTGATATTTCTTTTAAGAAGGAAGAAACTCTTGTTGAAGAAGAGAAAGAAATAAAGGAAGTAGATAAAACTGAAATGGTATATACTATAACTAATAATAATCACGAAAAATACTTTGTTTATCCTGTTGCTAAATTTAACTCTTCAATTGTACTGACTGACAAAATAACTAAATGCTACCTTCCCTTAATTTTGGAGGAGCAATGAATATAGTATTTCTATTGGCAGGAGCTGGTTCGAGGTTTCAAGGATTGTATGATGAACCAAAACCACTTATTCAAGTAGGTAATAAAACAATGTTAGAGCATTGTGTAGAATCTTTAAATTTGGATGGCCAGTACATATTTGTTACAAGAAAGTATGAAAATGATAAATACAATAAAAAGCTTACAGATATAATTTTAAAATTAAATAAGAAATCAAAAATTATTGAAAGTAAAATTTTGACGAATGGACCTGCCGCAAGTGCATTATTGGCCAAAAATTTAATTAACAATGATAGTCCCTTGGTTATTACAAACTGTGACCAAGTTTTATATTGGAATAGTGTCACTTTCGTAGATTACTTAGCTCTCAATCATTGCGATGGATTAGTCGTGACATATAAATCTCAATCTAAGGGTAATAGCTACGTAAAAGTGGATGATAAAAATATGGCACTTTCTTTTGCTGAAAAAAAAGTTATCAGTGAAGAGTCTTTAAACGGCATTCATTACTGGCGGAATGGCCATTTATTTATTGAGTCAGCTGAGCAAATGATAAAAAGAAATATAAGAGTTAATAACGAGTTTTATATATCTCTGAGCTATAATGAATTACTTAAAAATAATAAAAAAGTTCTAATTTATCGACTTGCAGAAAATGAGCATTTTCATATTGGTACTCCTGAAGAACTTAATGCTTATTTAGTAGGAGGGAAAACATCTTGAGGGTCAATCTTTTTTCCATCTAACAGAAAGTAATGTGGCATAACGCTATCAGTGAAAAATATAAAACGGTTTCGTCTATGGTCTATTGCTTTACATGTATCATTATCAAAATAGACTCCATCTTTTTCACCCCATCCGATATAAGGAGCAAATAAAATTGAATCAATCTTACTTTTTTGTTGAAGTATAACTGAATAATAGGGTAAGAAGTTAGTAATGCCACCGTTTGTTGTACTCTGCCCTAATCTATTATCAGCGCTGATAAGCAGCCGACCCGGGGGCGCTGCAGTTGATGTTTTTAATTGTGCGCGGGGGG
>CAYGNU010000324.1:0-5748 GCA_964351175.1 uncultured Roseivirgaceae bacterium
GTGGATGAAACTAGTGTTCGTACACATAAATTAGGTTTATCAGTGTGAAAACAAAACAAGGATACCAACCAGTTGGCTGTAATCGTTAATAGAAGTCAAAAATTGCTGTTCTAAGTTTAACTAGATGCTGTCATTTTAACCGTAAAATCCTTGGGTGTGCGCAACCATCCGCGAACTGTTGTGAACAACTGTGGAAAGTAGATTTCTCGACACTCTAAAACTTCCTAAAATATTCAAACAACGGCGAACACCAGTGAACTATTATGGACAACTCATTCGTGTCGCCTTGCGGGATTCACACTATCGCCTGAAAGCGTTACTGAGAGTCAAATCCTCAGTTTGAGTCCCGATTTATGTTAACAACAGTGCTGCACGTTGGTGCGGCTGTGAGCGCACATTAACGGCTGCTGGCGGCCAAAAAAGAACAGATCAGTTGGGTTAACATAAATGGTCAGTATTTTGCTTTGAAGTGATGGCGAAGCGGAACTTAGAGCTTATAGAGGTATCATCTTCGAGGACTCTACTAAAAAGCTCAGAAAAGCTGCATCATTAATTTAGCTCTAAAACTTGATCCATAATCAATATTAAGTACCCTAAGAACTATTTCGTGTATTTACATTATATACCATGAGTTTTTGATATACCATGAGTTTTTGGTTCTTTAGGTTTTCCAAGGTGTGTTGGCGTAACGGTTTCTCGCTTTGTCGCATCCTTAACACCAGATACACCTGATGCATTTCTCGCAATGTTCTGTGCTTGGCGCTCAACATCAGATAGAACTGCATTCTCTAAAGTACTTGAAGAGGCTAATCTGTCGATAATATCCTTATCTCTGCCAGTTTCGATAGCATGGCATAACTCATGAGATTTTAGAAGAACTGCTTCCATTTCATCAGGAGACAATGCTTGAAAATCATTACTAGCTATATAATTACTAATATTTGTAATGGTATTGCTTAATGGATCATTAACATTATTCAGTAACTCAATTGTCTGTTCATTTTTAGAGCTTGTTAATTTTTCAAGTTCCGCTTTCACAAATTCTTTAACTAATGCTACTGGCAAATCTGTCTGAATACTATTGAACTTTTCCTTAAAGCCTGGAACATCGTAAAATTGACGGTGTACTTGAGTTTCCTGTTCACCAGGTTTTGGACGAATAAAAGGCATTACTTTTTCAGGATCAAGAAATGACCCCATAACTGCATCTCTAACTGCTTCACCTCTTGAAAGTGTTACAAGATCATCAAAACTGAGCTTATCAGTTTTCTTATATTGAATTCTAGCGTGATGATTCAATATAGTTTTGGACTCGTTGTATAATTTTTTCATAGCAGGATAAGCACTTAGCCTAACTGGATTCATGAGCCCTTTAAAATGTTTTTTAATTAAAGCATCACGTTCTAACTGCTGAATTGTTGGCTTATTTTTCTTACTCATGTTTGTCTCCACTAGATGTTCATTTGTAAATTCTAACACTAAATATTTAATAAATGATTAACTCCTCTCACAAACGATCGTATTTGGTTATGTGATATTGGTCAACCTCCATTATTTAGTCCAGTTTTAAGTTAGTAGTTTTAATGAGTCGTAGTGTTAGAAAACGGTTTAGCGTTCGTGGACAATCACGAACGACTATGAACAACTGTGGACAAAATATCCTGTAAAATGAGTGTGTTACATCAAAAAGTGTAGCATTTCTGCGCTTTTTAGTAAAGCCTTTGAGAATGGGTAGTTATGAAATGGTTGGATTAGATGAGTAGTGTCCAGGCTGTCAGGGTCTTTTTGCACTTTCTTTTTTTGAAATCATCAATACTATTGAAATGTCTAAACCACCTGCAAAAAAGAAAGTAGGTGCAAGCCTAGACAGCCTTGACAGTAAGTAAGCATATATCCACACCAACTCCTGCAAGAATATATTTGCTGTTAACTATTCTTTAATGTTTTTGGTATATAAATTGGAAACAGAAAATAAACTTTAAAAGTTATGAAGCAATAAATTGAGAACAAAAAATGGAGAAGAGCGATGCCCCCTGGAGATGAAATTGAAAAGACACAAGGCAATCACTATACATCGTATGCTTTTGGATACGAGCGACAGCGTAATAAAGGTAATAATCATATATTGGATGTGTCTTACGACGCATTTATGCTTGAAGACAACAAACTCTCAGGAGCATCAGGAGGGGGGCCAGATTATGAAGGTAAAAATGAGGATAATGCAGTCCTAATCACTATTGAAGAAGACATAAGCCAAGAAGACGCTATAAAAATTATTAAAGATAGCGATAAGCGAATAGTTAAAGAAATAAAGCCCTTAGATTTCAAAGGAGACTCAGAAGATGTTGAGTGGGCGGTATTTGAGAATGAAAATGGCGAAGAGTTTCAAGGGACACAACATTATTTTGATCTAAAAGACAAATATCATACGTTCAGACAAGAAATAACACCTCTATTAAAACATCTGTCTGAAGCATTCAGTAAAAATGGTAGTGAGGAAGAAAAGCAGTTTTTAGGAAACCCTAAATCACTATATAAATTCATAACTCATTTTAAAGACTCAGTTAATGACTCAGATTATATTGAGGCTTGCGTAAATGATTTACCTATTGGTAAAAATGAAAAACTTATATTACAACAATCTTTAGAAAAAATTCATAAAGAAATTAATGAATGTCAGGCTGTTGAACTGGAAATTAATGCAGGAGTGACAACTGCATCGGCACTACTTACTCGCAAAGGCGTTGCGGTTGGTAATGTTGGTGATGCAGTGGTGATGGCAGTTGGAAAAAACGGTAAAGTTATAGTTTTAAGTGATTTACCTGAAGCAAAGGGTCAACATACAGCAGGTTTAGCTCCGGGAGATGAAAATTCACTTAAATGTATTAAAGAAGCAAAATTCCACAAATGGGTCGATATATGTAATCAATTGGGCGTTTCAGACCTCGAAGATATTCAAATCATTACTGCATCTGATGGAATTTATGGAAAAGCAGACAAAGATATAGGAAAAACAGGAAAAACTCCTCAAAAATTGGTTGAAGACTATGTTATCGGTCTAATGAAAGAAAGTCCTGAAACACTTAAGGAATTTAACAAACAAAATTTTGCACAACAATTTCTTGAACTTATGGTGAAAGGTAAAGAATTTAAAGAAAAGCCAGATGATATAACAGTACTTGCTGCAAATGCCTCGGTTGTTAAGGAAACAGGAAAATCTGTTCTTTTAAGAACTTTTGATGGCATAGGCAGCGGTGGTAAATATTCTGCACATATTGCATATGAAAGTACAATAGAAACTTGTAAACAAGTAAGCCAATTTATTGAACAACAAGTAAGCAATTTAAAAGAAAAAATCACTTTAATTGAAAAAGTGGAAAAATTACCAATTGATACCGATAAAAGCCTTCTTAAATTAGTGGAAACTATTGATAAAGGAATATGTGAAACATACACATCACCTAAAGATCAAAAAAGCGAACGACTCAAAGCCTTTGATGTAATTTCTGATTTCGTTGACGAAGAAATTAAAAAGAGTAAAACGATAAATATCGATTCATCCGAAAAGACTTATGAAGAGCAATTTCTTTATGAAGAGCTATATGAAAGAGGCAACACAAAGCTTCTAAAAGCCTATAAAGAGGGTGGTGGAGAAGTTAAAGTTGGGTTAATGCAAAAAGAAAATTATTACAATAATTTTGAAGCACCTTGGAATAAAGTTAAAAGAGAAAACACAAGTGGTGGTGTGTCCAAATAAATATGTCACATTGTGAAGTGTCAGCCATTTAAAGGGCACATGCTGGTTAACTGAGCCTCATAATACACGCGTCTTAACTCCATATTGACCACTCCATTAATAAGGCAGATGTTGATGAATTAATGAAACTTGTACCTTCAAGTATGAAGCAGGCACCAAAAACTCCAGATCTTAAAATCTGAATCGATGAAACAGCTACCCTTTAGCAGATAGTTTCTTTATAACTTCTACTATTATTCTCAAACTCAGTTGGCGGTCAAGTTAATGTAATCATAGTGAATTAATAAAGGAGCAGACCTCTATTTCATTAATAAAGCACGGACTGATTGAAAACTAAATTTGTATAAAATGGCGCTCTATAAAACTCTTTTCCTTAAACAACTCCATTTTGAGACTTACCACTTGCATTCGAATTCAGAGGAAGACTCCTGTGACTTCCCCCATTACTCATATATTTTTGGCTGCCTTTCTTTGCCTTACTAACTTCCTCAAGAAACCCCTCCCACTCTTGAGGTGGCAGTGTAATTTCCGAAAGTCTGTAATTTTTATTATACAGCTCATCAGCCATACCCATATGTGAGTCTATAACATTCAGGAGACCGCTTGATAACGCCTGCCACTTGTTTTCTTTATCATCATCACTTGTCTGCTCTTGATAGCTTTCTATTACTTTAGAAACGCCACCTTCATCACCTTCAATAAGTAAAAAGTCCAATATTTTCTCGGGAGTGAATTTAATGAGTGAAACATCAACCTCTCTACCGTCCTTATAATGTTCGGTACGAGTAAACTTTTCTTCTAAAAAACCCCTCATTAATTCAAGCCCCCCATCTTTGAAAAAATTGACCGTCTCCTTCCATTTTGTTAGCTCTTCTTTGTTACTTGCAATGTCCTCATTAACTTCATGCCCCAAGCTTTTTGCCGCTAATTCAAGGCTGATTTTATTAACTTTTTCTTCGATACGCTGCTGCTCATCGTCAAGTGCACCTGAATGATAATCGCTATCTATAATGGCATGGTTTTTATCACGGATAGCAGTGCTCAACTTTTTGTAAACGCGGCTATATCGAACCGAGCGATTTGTGCAGTATTTTAATATTTCTTCCAGATTCTGTGGGTCTTCATTTATGGCTGCCTGTAATTGTGGGTTAAGCTTATCATTATAAAAAAGATATGCATCTTTCTCTTTGCGATAAATAAGCTGCTTTACAAACATTCCAGTGGGGGGAGTAATTTTCACCTTATATCTAGGTTCATTGTGATTAATTGCATCTTGTGCAATTTCATCTTCCGTTGGTGCCTTTTTTTGACCGTCTAAGGGCATGATTTTTACATGATAGCTGGTCATTTTAGCATAGCTATCAACCAACTCTACAAGTTTGTTATACTCTTCGCCCATTAACTATTCTCCTCAGTTACTCACTTTACTAACAACTAGCGTACCAAGAAATATAACACAAAAAAGAAAATTATTCTGTGATTCTTAATCTATAGCAAATGTGCTGCGACATCAGATTACTGAAATGCCCCTACAGGATCTGGTTGCTGAAGGAGTGCAGTTTCATTAAACTACTTGAATAATGGATCAATTTTTGAGGCAAAAAATACTTGCAGAAAATACTGCTGCAGAGTTTAGAGAAAGTGATATTGGGTTAAATATGTTACTTCTTTATTTCTTAAGACTTTCTTAACGAATAAGTGCTATTTTCTTTTTATGTGGATTAATTTATAGAGACAAAAGAAGAAAGGATTTATCTGATGCCACGGTTGCTCTATTCTTTGTTGACCTGCGAACAGCTATTAGTGATTCAAAAATAGTCAAACCACAGCAGGAGTGGCTAAAGGCTAGCCTTGAAATGCTAAAAAATAAGAACTCCAACCTTCAAATGGGAGTGGGTGTAAACTTTCAGTATGATAAATGTGAGTCTATTAAGAATGATAAGGCAATATTTTATTGGACAGAGATTTCCCTTAATTTCTGTTGTGCAGTT
>CAYGNU010000325.1:0-5738 GCA_964351175.1 uncultured Roseivirgaceae bacterium
AAACTATACCACACCTGTCATATAGAAGACTTATTACAAAATGATTCACAACAGTTATCAGGTGGTGAGAAGCAAAGAGTAGCAATTGCCAAATTACTGGTTGATGCCCCTGAAGTTTTATTGTTAGATGAGCCATTTTCTAACCTAGACCTACATCATCAGAGTATCATTAAAAACGCTCTGGATAAAATTGAGGCTTCTATGGATACAACGATGTTACTTGTTGCTCATAATCCATTAGACGTACTTTCGTGGGCTGATACAGTGCTTACAATGAAGCAAGGAAAGATTGTGCAAAAGGATACCCCTTTTAATACCTACAATTTCCCCAAAGATGAATATGTAGCAGGCCTGTTTGGTCACTATAATCTAGTTAATGCCTCTAACTGGGGTATAAAGAGAAAACACTTAACAAGGATTAAAGATAAAGTCATTGTCCGTCCAGAAGTATTTTCTATCTCAAATAAAGAGGGGGCGGCTGTGCAGGGGATAATAGAGGAAGTTGCATATTATGGTAGCTATGATCAGTTATTGGTTGACACGGAGGACGAAAAAGTTTATGTTAATGTTAAAGTTGGACAATATAAGAAGGGAGATAAAATTTTAATTAACGTAGCACTTAATCTCTAGATCTTTCTATTTATTTGCTAATATCTCAAACTCAATTCTTTCATATATATAACTATCCTCGTTAGTGGCAGACAGTATAATTTCATAAAGTCCAGGTATGTCAGAACATATATAATTTAAGATAGTTTTCCCTGAGCTAATACTAAGATGAGGTTCCCAGCCTAATTGAACTCTCATATCTGGTATTTTAGGCTTTTGTTCTAGTGAATTACTATGAGTTTCAATGACTTCAACACCAATATGGTTTATAACTGCAGCGTTGTTAAATAAGTCATTATTCGTATCGGCATCCTTGTAGGTAAGAAAATTTATTGCACCGGTAAATTCCTCTCCACCTAATTGAATTTGAGAAGTATAGACTTCGATTTTTTCAATTTTTAAAGGATCGAAACTGAATATCTGATCGATTGTACAAACAACACCATTTAGCGTAATCAATACATTGTTAACAATTCCATTTCTATTACGGAGATTTCGAATAAAGAACTCCGTTTTATTATTTTCTCTTCTAAGTTCAACAAGGGATACATATTCAATGATATGGTCTTCCATCGTTGAAAATCTTGTAAAATTATCCAATAAATAAGTTTCTTTGTATTGATCTTTAAACAAGCCTTCAAATTCCTCATTTTCAATTTTATCTTGTTTTAAATAAAGATTCTTAACTTGAACTTGCTGGCTTTTTTTGATTAACCAATCTTTTAAATTTTCACTATCGGCAAACAATTGCTCTTGCTTTATAAAATCATATTCATTAAGAAATGACTGCTGAAGTTCTATAATATAATTTTTTATGTCTGAGAATACTAGTTTGTTAGCACCAGTTGAATATGGGATTGAAAACCTAAAAATACCATGATCATCGGTATGATTGGAATAAAGGTTGAAAGTTTCACTTCCAGTTGAAACGTAAAATTTATGATTAGCTACTGGACTTCCTTTTAAGTCTTTTATTGATCCTTCGATTAATTCTCCTCTAAAGTCTGGTAAATGAAATTTGTCAGGCTCGGCAGACCAAACTTTTTGATTATCTAGAAAAAAAAATAGATCAGTTTCCACTTTATTTTCTGGCCAATTTAAAGGAATTGTAGAGTTTGCACTTCCTAAGTAATAGGATGAAATACTATTCTCAGAATTAGTTACAGGTTGAATTTTTTTAATCACCAAAGAGCCATTAAAAGGAAGATCTGAATTGAGCGATAAGGTTATTTTTTCTCTTTGAATAAACACTTTCTTGTTCAAAGAAAGTTCTATTATTTTTTTCAGGGGCTCATTGAACGCAGTTCTTTTATAAACTACACCACCTTTATCATCCTGAATAATGAATGTTAACAAACCTTTAGGAAGATCACGTTTCAAAAATTTATAAGATGAAGTTTCAAGGCTAACCTCATTAATGACCTGATTCTTGTTTTTAATTAATAGTTTGTAATTGGTTATTGGAGCAACAACTTCAATTTCAAAATAATTATCATTGATTATTAAATCAGTGTAATGGTCAACAACCTTTACAATATTGAATCTTGATAGATGAATGTTTTCATTGCTATCAATTATTGTGACTACATATTCTTTATCCTTTGCAGGTGCCATCGTGAAATGGCCATAGCCTTTTTTTGAATCGATGTCTAATATTAGATTAGATTCATCATCAGTAATTTGTATGCTGCTGGGAACAATTTGACCCAATTCATTTAAGATTTTAAAGCCCACATTTTGATTTTTACTATCTACAAAAACACCACCTTCTGGGAATAAATCAAGATAGAGTGAATCAGTACTAATTTTCTTTTGAAGTAAGCTACTAGGTAATTTTTTAAAAGGATTCATTAAACTAATCTGTCTTTGTACTATGCTACCTACACCAAAATTTCTCATCCATTGGGTATAAACCACTAGGGTATAGTTGCCTGTATTTAGATATGAAGGCAGGTAAATAGCGCAATTTCCAAGATGGTTTTCTAGTGATACTTTTTTTTGAAATACTGGCTCATTTGTTGGAGATAATAACTCTATATAGGCTACTTTGCTAATCTGAAAAGAACCCAGGTCGTTTACACTTCTGATGCCTACTTTTAGTTCTTCTCCCGGAATGAAAATTGTTCTGTTAAGCGTTACTATTAACTCTTCAATAGGTGCTTTATCTAGCTCGCTCGTTTGAGCACCTAAACCTCTCGCTATTGAAACTGTAAAGATTATAAAAATGAGTTTCGCTATATTCATTACCAAAAATCTGGTTTTTTGTTAGAGTTAGCGTATTCTGTGCAAACAGCACATCTTATTTTACAAAATACAGCTGAAGGAGGGTTTGTTATAAAATAACATAATGTGTAATATTCCTTATTGGCCTCCATAAATGCACCTATTTCATCTTTTCCTGTTACAATAGGTTCTTCATCACTACAGCTAACAACATTCGGTGTGAATTCTCTAAAGCTTGTATTTCTGAAATCACGGGGTGTATAAAATCTCCTCAAAGATTGTTCTTGAAGTACTTCAAAATAGCCAAGGACTATTTCCCTGTCATCATTGACATTGGATATGTTGCCTTGTATTGTGCCTACCTGAATATCGAAAAGGGATCCTTGATTTGCACTTTCATTTATCAAATCCCAGAAACGATATGACTCTTCAGAAAGTGCATATTGCTTTACCAAAATACTATATCGAATCTTCATTGCCGCACTATCAGAATGAAACCTGTATATAGGTTGCTTGATTACTTCTTTTTCTCCTTCTAAAAGCCCCTTTACATTGATTTCTCTTATTGTATCATTATTCCAGCATGTCTCCACTTGCAAAGAATCATTTATTGACCCCTTTTCTCTAATAATAAAAGTGTTACCCCCTGTCCATAACCATCTTGAAGGCATTGGAACCTCTACTTCGTAAGTAGAATACCAGAGCCATCTAAAATATTTATTGTTTTGAACGTTTGATCGAGTGTCAACATAAAAATTAAAGAATCCTCCACGACTGTTCAGAACAGTAGGTGACGACTCAAATTCTGCATATACAGAATCAATTGGTGAGGTAGGTGTCATTGTTGATATTGTCGACTGATACTGACGGCCGCTTTGGGTTATGATATTTAATTTGTAATTGGTATTAAGCTTTGCAGCAAAAGACTGATCTGTCTTATACGTACCCTTTTTATCTTCAATAAAATCTATTCTAGTATTATCATTACCTTCAACCCACACTTGAGCGTTGAATTCTGGCCTTATTGAATTATTGCTGTTAAGAGCTACTGTTCTAGAAAGTTTGACCTGCTGGACTTCAGGTTGGTCTGTGATAAAAGCATCTACAACCAGCAGATCATCGTTTCCGATTTGCTCTAAGTCGATTTCATTAAGGCAAGTTGTCAGCAACAATATCAAGCTTAAAAGACACGTTATTTTTAGTATAGTTTTCAAAATTTAATATTATATGTTATTGAAGGTATTGCTGTTCCTAAAACTGAGAGCTCATAGCCTTTTATCTTTCCATTGTTATTAGAAAAGAAAACGGAGTACACATTTTTTCTGGCCAAAACATTGTAAATAGAAATCGACCAATAGCCATGTCCTAGTTTATTTACTTTGTGTGACCCCTCAATATTAATACTTAGGTCAACCCTGAAATAATTTGGTATTCTATAACTATTTCGGTCTGAAAAATGAGTGATTTCAACTTCTCCCAGAGTATATTGTGCTGTAGGGTATGATATTGGTCTGCCAGTAGAATATACTACGTTCATTGAGAAACTATAACGCCTGGTGTACTTATAATTAGCCACTATGCTTAAGTCATGAGGTTTTTCAAAATTTGAAGAAAAGTAATTACCATTGTTTATTCTATTCTCAGTAAAATCAGATTCAAATTTTTGCTGCGATTTACTAAAGGTATAGCTTAACCAACCGTTAAGTTTTCCAGTAGGTTTCTTGAGAAGAAATTCAAGCCCATAAGCTCTGCCTTCTCCCTGTATTACTTCAGTCTCCAGATTTTGATTTAAAACTAAATCTGCACCAATTTTATAATCAAGTAGGTTTTGAAGGTCTTTATAATATGATTCGACAGACAATTCCAACTTTTTGTTCATCAATTCCCGGTAGTACCCAATTGAATATTGAATGGATTTTTGAGGGGCAAAATTTGGATCTGAAAGTTTCCATGTATCAGTGGGGGCGACAGAAACGGTACTTGATATTGCATGAATGTATTGTCTCATTTGAGTGACACCGAGCTTAACCGATGACTTACTATTCAACGAGTATTTTCCTGAGAAACGTAGCTCTGGGCCATGGTATGTGTCAATTATTTCACCAGCTTCATAGTCAATAGTAGCAGTTCTTGTTGCATCATTTTTTGGTGACCCTGATTGATAATAGTCGACTGTTCTATTGCCAATAGGAGAGAAGAATGAATACCTAAGTCCGCCATAGAGTGAAATCTTTTGAGAAAGTTTAAACTCATCTGATATAAAGAAGGCTCTTTCAACCCCTTTTTCAGTTTGAAGTTTTTCAGGAATTACATCTGACATGCCTTTTGGCCTTATTTTACCAGGCTGCAGGTTATAGAGTTTAATATCAGCACCGGCCTGAATATCATGTGTTTCAGAAGAAAAATAATTCAAGATAAATTTTCCAAAACGTTCATTTATTTCAAAGCCATAGTCAAATTCCGACTCCGGTTGTTCGTCATAACCAATAGAAAATTGATAATTAGAAAATCCACCAATTAACGTTGAAGATAACTTGTCATTAATTAAATAAGACCATTCTAATGACGCGGTCATATTTGAATAACTGTTTGTAGAATCAGTGCTAAGCCTAAATTTATCTTTACTATAATACCCGCTGAGATTGATTGAATTGCTTTCTCCATAGGAGTGATTAAGATTAACTGCAAAATCTGAAAAGGCCGGCTCGCTTTTTTTGAAATCATCGTTAGGCACTTGTCTAATAATCCAATCTGAGTAGGTAGTTCTACCACCTGCCATTAAAGAGGTTCTTCCTTTAACTATTGGAATTTCTATACTCGCTTTAGTAGTGATAGGGTTCAGCCCTATTTTTCCCGATATGTGATCTTTATTCGCTTTTTTCATTTTTACATTTAGTAATGAAGAT
>CAYGNU010000326.1:0-5728 GCA_964351175.1 uncultured Roseivirgaceae bacterium
TATCCCCTTCATCTTTTGAACCTAGTGTCTTTAAGTCATTAGCTCTCATATATTCCAAAATTGCCCGTGCTTTGTCAACACCCAAATTCTGATCGGGCATTTTTACATCGTTTTCATCTAATAGTTGGTGGGCTACAGAATCATGTTCAACCATAATACCCACATTGAGGATCATATTCATTATCCATTCAGGGCTTCTTCTGTTAGTAATACCTGTCCATCCAGGACCAACCAATTTTATAGAATCACTTCTATGACAATTATCACATCGCTTCTCAAAAATAATTCTACCTTCTTCAATTAAACTTTCATCCAAAGGATCACTTATATCAAGATAGGTAATATTCCCCTTAACGGTTGTATCACTTTCAATTTCAATTTGCTCATCCAGGTTTTTTTCGGCAGGTGGACTACCACATGCTAGTAGCGATGATATGCTAATTAGTGCTATATAAAATGCTAATTTTTTCATTGCAATGTCGTTTAGTTTTGATTTGATTATGATTATGCATGATAGCACTATTATTAAATAATTGATATGATTAACAACAAGGTCAAAACTGATATATGTCAATAATGTATGGAAGGCAGAAAAAGAATACAATTTGGATACTTACTTACTAGTAAGTATATTTACTTCAAATGAATACTAAAAATGAGATATTAGATCTTGCAGAGTTCTTAATTCGCTCTAAAGGCTATAATTCCTTCAGTTATAAAGATATCTCAACTGCACTTAATATTAAAAATGCGGCCATTCATTATTATTTTCCGGCCAAGCATGATCTTGGTAAAGCAATTATTAATCGCACCAGACTCAGGTTTGCTCAACATTTAAGTGAATGGAAAACAGCCTCCCCAACTAGACAACTTGAGCAATTCATTGACACCTACGTAAAGTCTTATAAAAAGGGATTAATTTGCTTTTTGGGGTCACTTGGTCCAGCCTATAATACTTTGCCAGAACCCATGCAATCTGAACTTAAAACAGCCAGCCTAGAGTTGAGAACTTGGATAAGAATTATTCTGAAGGCCGGATTGGCAGATGGTAGTTTTACCTTTAATGAAAAAGTGGAAGATAAAAGTGATGCAATAATTACCTCATTACTCGCATCATTAATTTTAAGCAGGATAATGGAAGAAAATATTTTGGAATCCATTAAATCAGTAATATTCACAAGCCTTCAAAAAGAGACTTTTTAAATTTATGAATTATGAAAACTAGACGAGTAGCAGTAACTGGATTAGGAGCATTAACACCCATAGGAAATACCGTTGATGAATTTTGGACTAATCTAATTGCAGGTAAAAGTGGAGCTGCACCAATCACTAAATTCGATACAGCGTTATTCAAAACTCATTTTGCCTGCGAGCTTAAGAACTTCGATCTCGAAAATTATTACGATAAAAAAACGATAAGGAAAAATGACCCTTTTACCTTATATGCACTTATAGCTGCCAATGAAGCGATTGCAGATGCTGGGTTTAATATGGAAACATTGGATACAAATAAATGTGGGGTGATATGGGCCTCTGGCAATGGAGGCATTACAACCTTTGAATCTGAAATGCTAGAATATGCTGCATCAGAAATTGGACCGAGGTTCAGTCCTTTCTTTATTCCGAAGATATTGTCAGATACCCCTTCAGGCGCTATTGCCCTCGAGCATCAGTTTAGAGGAATAAATTACTGCACAGTTTCAGCATGTGCATCAGCTACCTCTGCATTAATGGACGCTTTCAATTACATTAAGTGGGGTAAAGCAAAGGTGATGATTTCTGGAGGTTCAGAGGCGCCTATTACACAAGCCGCCATTGGTGGCTTTGGTGCTATGAAGGCACTTTCAACTAGAAATGATGATCCTGCAACTGCCTCTAGACCTTTTGATCAGGAAAGAGATGGTTTCGTAATGGGCGAGGGTGCGGGAGCATTAATTCTTGAAGAGTGGGATCATGCCGTAGCAAGAGGCGCTAAAATATATGCCGAAATGGTAGGCGCAGGTATGTCAAATGATGCTTATCACAGCACAGCCACACATCCTGACGGCTTAGGAGCCAAACTTGCGATAGAAATGGCTTTAGAAGATGCTGAAATCACAGCCGATAAAATAGATTATGTAAATATGCATGCCACCAGTACACCTGTTGGGGATTTATCAGAACTCCATGCTCTTGACGCTTTAATAGGAACGAGTGGGAAAACATTGCATGTAAGTGCTACCAAATCTATGACAGGGCATTTACTAGGAGCCGCAGGTGCCATTGAAGCTGTTGCCACTATTAAGGCAATGGTTGAATCCATGATTCCTCCAACAATCAATACAAAAAATGTAGATGAAGCATTACCAAAAGGAATAGACTTAACGCTTGGTAAGGCAGTTAAAAAAGAAATGACTTATGCGATGAGTAATACTTTTGGTTTTGGTGGTCACAATGCTATTGCTTTGTTTAAAAAGAAAGGTTAAACACAGCCTCCTCTAATTCGTCATTCTAGAAAATATTGGCTCTAATTTTTTAAGAGCTAATATTTGTCTTGAATCTCACACTTCCACTAAGTAGATTACGAATATTATTTTTCTTAAATCAAAAGTTAAAAAGAAAATTTCTGGAATGACGTTAACTTAAAAATCATCAACAATGGCCTCCACCACTTCTTCTTTATCTTTTTTGAGTTTATTCCTCATCAGAAATGATTCATATTTCATCTCTATCTTATCTTTCTGATAAGGAGTATATGAGAGTCTAAGATTTTCTGCTGTCCAATGATAAAAGCCCGCTCTATAGTGATATTCTGGCTCTCCAAAGGCTGATTTTAGTCCTTTATACAGGTTAGGGTCCTTGTCCGTTACCACAATGATCTGAAAAATGGAGTCTCTATAAGTCTTCACCTCTAAATCATAGATTTTAAGATTACCAATACTCTCATAATATCCTTTGATTGGTACATAGATTTTGGCCTCTGGGAATATCTTATCTTCTATGTCCTTTTTATACTCCAACCCCTCATAGTCGAGTACGGAAGTGTTCACTTTTATATCCTTGAAGCCGTTGCGCTTATCTAATTCTCTAACATCCTGCGCCTCAGCGGCAGCTGATAGTAAAAGAAAAAGCATCAAAACAGTAATTCTCATAGTTTTACAATTTGATGCTAAAATAATGAACTGGACTGATAAATCTAATTAGCCTTAATTTTCATTGATATTTTGCAAAACATTCTGAATCACTTCGTTTCCGAAAGATTGTTGTTGTGCGTTATAATTTATGGAAACTCGAATGGCCTTTAGTCCATGTGCCCCTTGAAGTTCTTCTAACTCAAGTAACTCAACTTTGTCATTCAAATAATTGATAGACTGCAAATACGAAATGTATCGCAAATACTCATCCGCCTCTTTTTGTTGTGTGTAGACAATAGCGACTTTGCCAGGTTGCGTTAAGCGCTCTGTTGTATCTTTTATGTAGGCCTTATCAATTCGCTTTTTAACGATCTCATATCTGATATTATATGCACCATCAACATCAAAATGCTTTTCGTCTTTCCTGAATTTGATAGATAACGGCTCACCATGCACTAAAATTAGCTGTGTAATATCTAAAGGAGTAGATAGGGTTGGCTTCAAAGCCTCGACATTATTAGCAATCTCACACATTGTAATCAACTGCCAAAGCCTGAAGTTATTAAGATATAGCGTATCAAAGGTCTTATTCTTAACCATGGATTGCCCCAAGTACATGTTGTATTCAACGCCATCAGTTTTATACTTTTCGAAGTAATGTGGAAATATCTCCTGAGCCTCCTTTTCTACAGTATCTAAATAAGAACTAATATTCTCATTAATCTGGGTCAGACTTTCTTCAAAATTTCTTCGCTTCTTATAAATGACTCCCAATTCAGGGTCTAATAGGTCTTCATATTTCTCAATGATATCCTTGTGTTCCTCATCAATCACTTTAAAATGATTAAATGCAGGGACAATTTCGTTTTTAAGAAAGTCTAAAACTGAAGTTTCATCCCCCGAATTCAAACCCTTACTTATCTTTTTCAATTCTTTTTCAATTCTGAATTTAATCTCACTCAGAATGGGCATTTCTCTCTTTACTGTTATAGCATCAATAACATTTTTGGCTTGCTTCAGATTCTCAATCAAGTCTTTCTGTATAGCAGTATTCCTTTCATTAGAAGAGTTTCTAATATCAGATAGACCATATAGCGGGTATACATCAGGAAAAACGATCTCCGACATAGTAATTTTATCTCCTGAGTTTCTTTTACTAATTATTTTATATCCTTCCTCCAAAAACCGCCACTCTACACTAGGATGAATAGCCGTACATTCTTCCTGAATAATGGCGCGCACTTCTGTTTTCATGTCCTCCAGCACTCTTCTTACAGCCGCGGTAAACATTGGCAATACGGCCTCCATCTTATTAGCGCTAATTGCATTAAGTTTACCTGCATATGGCGTTCCTAACTCCAGCATACCGATAACCTCACCATCATAAACTAATGGGGCAACAGCCACATTGATAACCCCTTGATCAATTAGTTGATTTTCAACATGCGTCTTGTTATTCACCTTTTCAATATCTTCTATTATCACAGGCCTTTGAGATTGAAAGGCTCGGTCATATATAGACCCAACAAAATAGTCGCAAGATATTCCTTCCGTTTTACAGGGCATCATAAAACTATTCCAGTTACTCAAGCCCTGATTTGAAATAATATTGTTGTTAATATCAAAAAACGAAAGTCCGAGTTTCATCTCTGGTAGCTGAAAAATAGATCTGATTTTTTTCTGTATACTTTCAAAGCTATAAGGGCAGGTCACTGCGTCCTTTTTAAGTAAGTCGTATTTAATAGAAGAAATCATCTCCTCTATCGTTACCTCAACTAGCCTGCAAACATTAAAACCTTGAAATACAAAATTCTTAGGGTCTACATGTTTTAGCCATAATTCTGTATTGTAAAGATCATCCATCATAAGGCTCAGATTCTCTTCACTGATAGGTTTTATATCACCCACATTAAAAACATCAACAAAGTCAGAGTTGAAATCTACTTTGTAAATTCTATCAAGACCTGTTTTTGTATCAGGGATAGTAATCAAAATAGGCTCATCTAGAACTATGTTGGTGTTGTAGTATTTATTAAGAATTAAAACTGCGGCATTAACTATTTTGCCTGCTGTCATATTCTTAGCTTCATTTTTGTCGGCAATATCTTCCCTTATTTTGTCTAGAGGAAGTATAGATTTAAAACCCTCCGTTGCAAAAAATCCTTTGAAATTATAGGGTATTAGTCCTGCGGCTAATATTGAATCCATCAACGCAGTTGGTATGATGGCACTCATCAAAAGTCCAACGAGTTGTTTATGCTTATCTATAATTTTCAGATCATCAATAGGTTGCCTCAATTCAGGCGCCTCTTCTATTAATTTTAATATATGATCAGCTGGATAAAGACCAAACCCATTCTCTCTTTTGAGGTTATTTTCCCAATACTCTACTAATGAACTTAAGTTCAATTGAGATTTAAAAGGAAAAGTATCTATTGGTATATTTTTATTCATATTCTCACAATTTGATAAAACAACCAACGAGAATGATTCTAAATAAGTTTACTGTAGTGCTAGTTATTCTTCTAATTCAATAACCATTTCTATTTCCACTGCAATATTTGATGGGAGCGAAACCATACCCACAGCAGCTCTGGCATGCTTACCCTTTTCAC
>CAYGNU010000327.1:0-4019 GCA_964351175.1 uncultured Roseivirgaceae bacterium
CGTATATTCTCTCCATCAAAACCAAGGATCATCTGGTTATAATAAAAGTTCTCACCTTGAAGTTTGAATTTCAAATGATCGCCTTCTTGGAAAGAGGCTATTATTTTTCCTCTTTTCTTAATTAGTAACCGCGATTGCGCACAGGTCAAATGTGCGAAAAGAAGAGTAAATAGTATGATTAGAATGGTGGTACGCATTGTCTACCTGAAGATATCGAAAAGTGTTGTTTATCCATATGTCTAATTCAACGAAAAAACCTTTGAGTAATTACCTTGACGATCTTAAAGGTTGATTTTTTTACTACAGAGCAAACAGAGAGCCGCAGAGGATGATATGATAATATATTTGGCTATTAATGCATTTATTCTCTGTGTAGCTCAGCGTTCTCTGTAGTTAATTTTTAACAAAAAAAGAGCTGCCCAAAATGAGCAGCTCTTTCAAACCAATTGTCTGTGAAAACAATTTATAACTTAGTGATCCAATTAAAACGATCTTCTATTTTACCCAATTTCATATTATCCAATTCCGCGAGTACCTTGTTCGAAAATTCTCTTTGCTCAACTGGAGGTAATTCAAAATCCTCATCCTTGTAGCCTATTTGCTGTATGTGAGCAATGGTAGCAGCTGTTCCAGCACCGAATGCCTCTTGCAATCGTCCTTCTCTTGCAGCGGCAACTACTTCAGCAACCGCCACTTTTCTTTCATCAACTTCCATTCCCCAGTCTCTGGCTATAGCCAACACGCTGTTTCTTGTTATTCCATTAAGAATAGTATCACCCAAAGCAGGAGTTACTAATTTTCCATTTATGACAAACATGATATTCATCGTGCCAGACTCCTCAATGTACTTATGCTCTTTACCGTCAGTCCAAACTAATTGATCATAACCCTTATCTTGAGCTAGTTTAGCAGGATATATTGCCGGCCCATAATTACAGCCTGTTTTGCAATAGCCACTTCCTCCTTCAACCGCTCTCACATAATGATCCTCAATTTTAACCTTTACAGGTTTAGCATAATAAGCTCCTACCGGACAAGTGATGATCATGAACTTAAAGTTCAAAGATGGCCGAATACCAATATAATCATCATTGGAGAAAATAAATGGTCTGATGTATAATGAAGTACCTTCAACATTAGGCACCCACTCACTGTCAATTTCTAACAATGCCTTAAGACCTTCGTAATAGATGTCTGCGGGAAGTTGTGGCATACACATACGCTCTGCAGAGATGTTTAAACGCTCAAAGTTTTTGTCAGCTCTGAATATATTAACAACCCCATCCTCTGTTTTAAAAGCCTTCAAGCCTTCAAAAACAGAGATTCCATAATGCAATGCCGGACTAGCTGGACTAATTTGCATCAATTCATAAGGCTCAATCTTTGCATTTTTCCACTCGCCATCTATATAATCAGCAGTGAACATGTGATCAGAATATGTCTTGCCGAATTGTATGTTTTTAAAATCAACCTTGCTGATTTTAGATTGGGCTATTTTCTTTACTGCAATGTTTAATGTCTCTGTCATACTTGATGTTTTAAAGTAACTAACAAGCGTTAGGATTGCAAAATTACTAAAATATTAACAGTAGAAAAACGTTTAGTTATTTTCTAGGAATCCAAGGCGTTTCGGGTGCCTTAAGCTCTTTAGTCATTTTTCTACTTAACACAAATAAATAGTCTGAAAGCCGATTTAGGTACATAATAATAAGCGTATCAACCTCTGCTTGCTCAGACAATAAAATTACTAATCTTTCTGCCCTTCTGCATACACATCTGGCAATATGACAAAATGAAACTGACTGATGACCGCCTGGCAGAATGAAGTTTTTCATTGGCTCAAGCGATTGTTCCATATCATCAATCTGATTTTCTAAAAATGCGATGTCTTGCTCTACAAGTTGAGGAAGTTTAACTTTTGTATTTCCAGGTTCTGTAGCGAGTATTGAACCCAGCGTAAATAACCTATCCTGAATTTCAGTAAGAATATCATGGCGATTTTCATTACATGGCTGATCTCTTAATAGTCCGATGTGGCTATTTAATTCGTCAACAGTACCATAGGCATTAATACGATCATGTGATTTTGAGACACGGCTTCCACCAAACAAGGCAGTAGTACCTTTATCACCAGTCTTAGTATATATCTTCATATATTAAGAATCAGAAACTGCAGCCTTTTGTTCAGCTGCTCTAGTCACATTTTTGTTGATCTCATCAGTTTCTACTAATCCGTCACGCAGTCTGATGATTCTATGCGCATAATGAGCAATGTCATCTTCGTGAGTTACCATAATGATGGTATTACCTGCATCATGTAATTGTTGAAACAGATCCATAATATCATAGGAAGTCTTTGAGTCCAGATTACCAGTAGGCTCATCGGCAAGTATAATACTAGGGTTGTTGACCAAAGCACGGGCAATAGCAACTCGCTGTCGCTGTCCACCAGATAGCTCGTTAGGTTTGTGATCAGATCTCTCCGCAAGACCTACATTATCTAGCGCTTGTAGTGCAATTTCATCTCTTTCTGACTTACCATAGCCGGCATAAATTAGCGGTAAGGCAACATTCTCTAAAGCTGAGGCACGAGGCAAAAGATTAAAGGTCTGAAATACGAAACCAATTTCTTTATTTCTGATAAGGGCTAACTCATTTTCTGATAGCTCACTTACATTATTATCATTCAAAATATACCTTCCGTTGGTAGGTGTATCCAAACATCCAATGATATTCATGAGTGTAGATTTACCTGAACCAGAAGGACCCATAAAAGCTACATACTCACCCTTATCAATATTAATTGAAACTGACTTAAGGGCTTCCACTGTTTGGGTACCCATTTTATAAATCTTAGCTATTTCCGTGGTTTCAATAATCCTGCTCATGAATTGAATGTTTAGTAATCAAAAGTAACGCTTATGTCAAAGAACGGAAAGAATAGCCGCTGTTAATAAGCTATTTACTTAAACGGTGATTATTAAAGCCAAGTGTCAAAAGTCTAATTTTAAATAATAACAGCCTCGTTTTAATGACTTCTCATTAGTTGTATAGGCATGCTTAAGTGCAATTTCCACAACGAAATCATTTTTCGAAATTCTTAAGCCTTATATGATACCGTATGGAAGCTAAAGTCTGAAGGATTATAAGTCCTTTCAACAAAAGTCACTTTATCATCTTGATCTACGAGCAGCACTGTTGAGCATCTTGAACCATAATTCTCACTTATTATAAATAGTGGTGACAACATTTTTTCAAGTTCATACCCTACTCCAGTATCTGGCAGATGAGCATCACCAGCCTTTTGATCATCATACAGTAATTCAAATAATTGCTCTGGTTCAATTACTTCTTGCTGCATCACCTTTTCCAAATTAGCTTTTCCTTTTACTACCTTAGGCCAAGGAGTGTCTAATAAGGCATTGCTCAGCCCGTGAATGCCTGATTCAATCTTATGTACTTCATTTTGATAATTACCATAGTAATACAAATTATTCCAGTCTCCGCATATAAAATTAAAACCATTGTATTCATCACCTCTTGATTCAATCTGATCTAAATATTGTTTTGGCAGAGTATCACTCTTTAGAAAATCAGAAACCAGATGCCCTCGACTTGGTGCATCACTTTTTATATTTTTAAGATCTCTGAAATTAGTTAACAGACTAACTTTTCCTATCCTATTAATTCCAAGCCAAGTACCACCAGCCTCTAAATCTTTTCCGGCCAATATATTAGGATTTTCTTCCCAATAATCTGCCGGTTGAGTAGGTCGAGCATAGAATTCATCCCTATTAGCAGCAACTATGAGCTTATATTTTGGATGTGCTTTATGGGCAAAAAGAATCAGACACATAAAATTCAATTAGGTTAAGCAAAGCTATTATTCTTATTCATTTTGAACCTAATCAAACAAGTTAAGTTGATCAGGTAACTGTCGAAACGACTTTCTATGAAATGCTGTAATTCCAATTTCTGAAATGGCTTGCCGATGATCTTTGGTTGGATAGCCCTTATTC
>CAYGNU010000327.1:4029-5722 GCA_964351175.1 uncultured Roseivirgaceae bacterium
TATTCTTTGACCAATGATACGCTGGAAATTTTTCAGACAAATCGACCATGTATTGATCTCGAAAGGTTTTTGCCAAAATAGAAGCAGCCGCTATGGATAAATATTTTCCATCTCCTTTTATAATGCATTCAAAAGGAATGTCATTATGTGGCTTATACCTATTACCATCAATTAACAATAAGTCAGGTTTAATCTTCAATTTCTCAACCGATCTATTCATTGCCAAAAATGATGCATTCAAAATATTAACTTCATCTATTTCATTATTATCAACAAAAGTTACTGCCCATGCCAAAGCATCCCTTTTAATATCCTCCATTAAAATCAAGCGGCTCTTTTCAGTGAGTTTCTTTGAGTCATTCAGTAAGGAATGTTGATAATCTAAAGGTAAAATAACTGATGCCGCTACCACAGGGCCGGCCAAACAGCCTCTCCCTGCTTCATCGCAGCCAGCTTCGGTGAGATTATTTGAAAATGAAGATAATAACATGAGACAAATCTAAAATAGCATGGAATAAATCGAAAATAAGAGAGTCACTGAATAAACTTTAAACAGAAACTTAAAAGTTATCTTAGTTTTGCGATCATGGATTCAAAAAACAACCCCTGGACCACTCTAAAATCAACTCTAAAATATGATAATCCTTGGATTGAGGTAGTAGAGCATGATGTAATCAACCCTGGTGGTGGCAAAGGAATTTACGGAAAAGTACATTTTAAGAATCAGGCTGTGGGTGTGGTACCAATTGATGAGGAGGGTAATACTTGGTTAGTTGGTCAACATAGATATACATTAAATGCCTTTTCATGGGAAATACCAGAAGGAGGAGCGCCATATGGCGAAAATGTTCTTGAAGCTGCAAAAAGGGAGTTGAAAGAAGAAACAGGTTTAACTGCAAGCTCCTTCCAGGAAATATTAGTGATGCACAATTCAAATTCAGTAACTGACGAAATTGCTTATGTGTTTTTGGCAACTGGATTAAAGCAAGGTACAGCGGAACTTGAAGAGTCAGAATCTGATCTCATAGTAAAAAAACTTCCTTTTTCAGAGGCTTTAGAAATGGTAATGAAAGGAGAAATCACTGATAGCATGACTGTTGCAGGTTTTTTAAAAGCGTCCATAATTCTAAATTTATAATCTATATAGTTTAGAAAATCCTATGTCTACACAGAATTATACCGAACACTTAAAGAAGAATTTCTTCTTAGCATATCCCGTGATGCTCAGTCAGCTAGGGCATATGATGGTGGGTGTTGCTGATAGTGTAATGGTAGGTAGATTAGGAGCAGTGCCTTTGGCTGGAGCTTCGTTGGCCAATGTGATTTTTCATATCACACTAATGTTTGGTATTGGTGTTTCTTATGCTATTACCCCACTAGTAGCCTCTGCTGATGGTGAACGAAATGTGAACAAGTCTGCGGATTTTTTACGTCATGCTATTTTGATAAATGTCGTCACTGGCTTACTACTTTTTGCAATAGTAAAAATTGCAAATCCTGCGCTTAAGTACATGGATCAACCGGAAGATGTAGTGGTATTGGCCTTACCCTATCTTAATCTTATTACCTTCTCCCTTGTTCCTCTAATGATATTCCAGACCTTTAGACAATTTGCTGAAGGTCTTTCAGACACAAAACAAGCTATGATTATCGTTATAGGTTCTAATCTGGTTAATGTTGCTTTAAATTATAT
>CAYGNU010000328.1:0-5715 GCA_964351175.1 uncultured Roseivirgaceae bacterium
CGGAGGGTCACATCTGCCAGATGTTACACTTATAAGTCCAATATATTTTAAAAATACCCTGGTCGGATATGTTGCCAATCGTGCCCATCATGCTGAAATTGGGGGCAAAACACCCGGGTCAATGCCAACAGATGCCACCACTCTTAATGAAGAAGGTGTAATTATAGAACCGACATTATTGATTGATGGAGGTATAAGCAACTTTGAGAAAATTGAAAACCTTTTTCAAGGCGCATTATATCCTACACGTTCACTCCAAGAAAATATAGCGGATCTTCATGGAGCGCTGGCTTCAATAAGCTCAGGAATTGAAGGGATTAAAAATTTATGCGCAGCCCATGGGCATGCTACTGTGACCAACAAGATGCAGGATCTGAAAAAGAATGCAAATCGCCTTCTGGCTCATAAGCTTAAATCAATAGCTATAGTCAACAAACATTCCGTGGAGTACTTGGATGACGGATCAAAGTTGTCAGTCAATATTAATTATGACAATGAATTACTAACCATTGATTTTAGTGGTACTTCAGAAGTTCATAAAAACAATTTAAACGCCAATCGCTCAATTGTTCAGAGTGTAGTTTTATATGTGCTAAGGCTTCTGGTTGATGACGACATTCCTCTAAATGAAGGTCTAATGGAAAATGTAAATATCATTTTACCAAAATGTCTTTTGAATCCTGATTTCACTAATGATAATTTACCGGCAGTAGTTGGTGGTAACACAGAAGTGAGTCAGAGATTGACGGACACATTACTAAAATGCTTCAATCTTGCAGCTTGTAGTCAAGGTACAATGAACAATTTATTGTTTGGTAATTCAAAATTTGGCTATTATGAAACCATATGTGGAGGAACTGGAGCCGGGCCAAATTTCAACGGTCACGATGCCATTCATCAGCACATGACTAACACCAAAATTACAGACCCTGAAATTCTTGAATTGCGTTATCCCATAAGGCTTGAGAATTTTGCCGTAAGAAAAGATTCAGGCGGAAAAGGTAGATATCAAGGCGGTGAAGGTATAGTCAGAACATTCACTTTTCTCGATGACCTTACTCTAACCGTATTGACTCAGCACAGAAATGAAGGTCCTTATGGGCTTGAAGGCGGAGAGGCAGGCAGTCCTGGAAAGCAATATTTAGTTAAAAAGAATGGAGTAAAAATTGGTTTGAATTACGCAGATCAGATTAATGTAGAAAATGGTGATTGGTTTACTATTGAAACACCCGGTGGTGGTGGTTATGGGTCAGCCGACTAATTGTACGTTTGATTTGTTAACATTCAATTTTACAATTCGACCACAAGGTATTGCCAAATTGTGAGGTTCATGACCTATTGGAATATTAAATGCAATGGGATAAAGGTAGTCCTTCGTATGATGTAGCACTATCTGCTCAAGTGTTTGACCTAATGCAATACTAGTATCCTTCTGTTGAGAAAAATCACCAATAATAAGTCCTTTTAGTCCTGATAATTTGCCCGCTCTTTTTAGCTGATTAAACATTCTATCGATCTTATATAAGTATTCATCAATCTCTTCAATAAATAGAATTTTACCTTCTGTACTAATTTCCGAATTTGTACCTAAGCTGTCTACCAGTAAAGATAAATTACCTCCAATAATTACTGCTTCAACCTCTCCTTCAATATTGTCGAAATGACTAGAAAATTGATAATCAACTTTGTTTTCAAAGAGCAGATGCTTCAATGATTGAATTGACTCTTCTATATCCTTATAATCAAACTGAACAGGCATTATTCCATGAATGCTCTGAATACCAATATTATTCAACTGTATATGCAAAGCGGTAATGTCACTAAATCCAATAATCCATTTTGGATTATTTATAAGTTTCTCAAAGGATAGACTATCCAAAATTCGCGACATTCCATATCCTCCCCGTGAACAAAAAACTGCTTTTATTTCAGGGTTATCGATAGACTTTTGCAGATCGTTAAGACGTTGTGCATCTGTTCCTGCAAAATATCCATAATGGTCATAAATATGTTCTCCTAACAAAACATGCAATCCCCATTCTCGAAAGATGTCAATTGCTACCTCTATTTGTGCTGCTTGTATTGTTCTTGATGGAGATACAATACAAATGCTATCCCCAGATTTCAGTGATGGTGGTTGAATCATTGCGTTAAACTAACAAAAAAAGGTCTTCCATATGGAAGACCTTTTCAATGAATTTTAATATATGATCAATTAGATGCTGGAGGTGTAATACCCATTTTCTTAAGCACCACATCTGAAATATCGAACTTTACATCAGCATAAAGTACAACATCAATACCGCCTACTTGGCCGTTCAATATATGAGTATAACCATTTTCTTTGGCCACTGCTTCAATATTTGTTCCAACTTTAGCATATAATGGCTCCATTAAAGTGCCTTGCTTTTTCTGCATTGAAGTCTGAGCATCCTGTTGAAACTTCTGAATTCTCTGCTCTAATTGAGCCAATTCTGTTTCTTTCTCAGTTCTTACAGCATCTACCATAGTTGCTGCACCTTGTTGGTAAGCCTGCAATTTCTGCTGATATTCCTGATACTTTGCTTGCAACTGGTTTTGCAATTGCGTATTGTGAGCTTGAAGCTCTGATTCAACTTGTTTTGCTTCTGGCATTTGACTCAAAATGTAGTCAACATCAGCATAACCAATTTTCATCGCAGTTTGTGCCTGCGCAAAGCCTCCCATGAATAAAAAGGCTACCATAACTAATAACAATCTGTTTTTCATCTTCTTTATTTTATAATCTGTAATACTATTTTATAACATCATTTGGGTCTCCAAGACCCAATTCATCAAGAACATAGTCGGTATAATCATGACGAGGATCGGTGTAAATCATTACCAAATCCCCGGATTTATCAAACATAATCGCCAACCGTTGCTCCTTGCACACTCGTTCAACCGCATCAAAAACCTGATCTTGAACAGGCTTTATAAGCTCTTTCTTTTTCAGAAAGAATAAGCCTTCAAAGCCAAATATCTTTTTTTGATAATCCTTTAGTTCATTCTCCATTTTGGCGATCTCGTCTAGTCGCTCCTTTTTCATATCAGCGGTCAAAAGTACCTCTTCAGCCTGAAGTTCACTGTACATAGACTTGATTTTACGTGCCATTTCCTGAATCTCTTCTTGCCATCCCAATGAAAGCTGATCAATCTCAGCTTGTGCTTCTTTATATTCCGGCATTTTACTTAGCACATAGTCAGTATCTACATAGCCGAACTTTTGGCTATAACTTATGCTAAACGAAAATAATGCCAGAAATAAAATGACAAGTTTCTTCATTGTTATCTAATCTGTTGTCCTATAGTGAAATGGAACTGAGCACCACTCTTTTCTGTACGGCCAGGTAAGGTATCAAACCCATATCCCCAGTTTATACCTATTAATCCAAAAGCCGGCATAAAGATTCTCGCACCAAATCCCGCTGATTTATAGATGTCAAACGGATTAAATAAATCAAAATTGCCCCAGTTATTTCCACCCTCAGCAAAAACAAATCCATAGATGGTAGCTGCTTGCCCTGTGGTAACTGGATATCTCAATTCAGCAACAAATTTATTGTAAGCGATACCACCTCTTAACTGCCCATTAGTTACTGGTGTTGCACCTAAACCAAAGTTTGGAGGAGTAATAGCATTGTTTTCATAACCTCTCAGACCAATTACGTCATTTCCAAGAAGGAAATTTTGACCCGCTAAACCGTCTCCACCAAGATTAAATCTTTCAAAAGGCCCAATACCTAAGTTTTTAGAATACGATCCTATAAACCCAAAATGAGCTCTTGTTTCCAACACAAGTTTTCCGACTAATGGAGTGTAATAACTTGCATCGAACATCCACTTATGATATTCAAGAAGTTTATACCTTTCAGAATTCTCTCTATCCCTAATTTCATCAGCTACCCTGTCTTCAAAATCACCTGGTGAACGCTCACTTAAAAAAGGTTGACCTTCTAATATAAATTCATTGTCGACAGCAGCTCTTGCATCCTCAATTTCAGAAGCATTTAATTTCCAGAAATCATCTTCTTTATATGCTGAGAATGGTGGAGTCAATGCAACACTTAAAGAAATGGACGAACCTCTTGTTGGGTACATTGGACTGTCAATACTGTTTCTAGACAATGTCGAATTAAATACGAAGCTATTTGAATTTCCATTTGCAAAACCTAATCCTCCCCCTAGATAGTTATCTAGTGAGTATACCAAGTATGAAACAGAGTTAGTAAGTGTGAAGTAATTATCAGGCCACTCCAATCTTCTTCCTAAGCCAACTGTTATACTTTTAACCTTTAAAGATGCATCATAAGATGTGAAAGATGGAAAAATATCATTTACGCCATCACCATCTGAATCGGTACCAAACCTTGATCTCTGGACAGAATAACTAAAGCTGATCGAGAATGAATTAGGCTTTCTTCCCCCTAGCCATGGCTCAGTAAATGATAATGAATAGCTCTGGAACTGGCGTCCATTTGCCTGTGCTCTAATTGATAGACGTTGTCCATCACCAACAGGAATTGGCGTGAACTTTCCTTTTAACATATTTCTTACGGAGAAGTTGTTTAAGCTAAGTCCCAAAGTTCCTACAAAACCAAATGATCCACCCCAGCCACCAGACAATTCTATCTGATCATTTGATCTTTCAACAAGTTCCCATTCAATATCAACAGTTCCATCAGCTGGATTAGGCATTGGTGTAGGGTTTATCTGTTGAGGATCAAAATAGCCTAACTGAGATAGTCTTTGTTGAGTTCTAATAATATCAGATCGACTAAACTTTTCACCAGGAATAGTCTGAAGTTCTCTTCTAATGACATGGTCTCGAGTTCTTTCGTTGCCGGTAATTATAACATTTTTAATAGTGGCTTGCTCTCCCTCATAAATCCGCATTTCCACATCTATTGAGTCACCTTCCACAGCTACTTCGATTGGTTGGACTCTAAAGAACAAATATCCATCATCCATATAAAGACCGCTAATATCTGGTCCTTTAGGATTAAATGTTAGTTTTTTATCAATTAGCTCTTTGTTGTAGACATCACCTTTTTCGATAGCCAATATCTTGTCTAATGTTTCACTCTTATGAACGTAGTTTCCAGTCCATGTAATATCTCTGAAATAATACTTTCTTCCTTCATTAATCTTAAGAGCAATGTTTATAAAGCGTTCATTAAAATCATAGACTGAATCAGCTTCAATTTCGGCATCTCGATAACCTTTCGAGTTATAGAAATCTATAATACTTAACTTATCAGTCTCATATTCAGATTTTACAAACTTTGTAGATTTGAAAAAGTTAAGTTTGACGTTATCGTTAATAAATGTTTTTAAATCCTTTCCACTTACATCGTAAGTCGAATCAAAAAACTCAACAACTTTTTTTGGCTTAAACCCAAAAACTAACTCTGCAGCCCTTCTGAATAACGAAATTCTAATATTTTCATTAGTAGATTTCATTTTAGACTTAAGTTTGTTATCACTCAAGTTTTCATTTCCTGCAAAATATATTTTATTAATCTTAACCTTGGCCTTTGGGTTAACAACAATTTTTAATTTAACACCATCGCTATTTAAAGTGTCTTGCTGCTGAATGATTTTAACGTCAGCATTCAAAAAACCTTTCTCGATGTAATGATTCTTTACGGTGATTACAGTTTTTCGGATGATACATACGGAAAGGATACGGCATCG
>CAYGNU010000329.1:0-4068 GCA_964351175.1 uncultured Roseivirgaceae bacterium
CTTCAGGTTTATCTTCTACATCTCTACAAAACATGAAATGAAAATAATATTATACTTAATAACTATTATAACACCATACTTGGCAAATAGTCAAGATACTTTGAGTTTATCATTTCCAAGTGCAATGGAAAAGATCAACCAATATTTTGTCTCTAAAGGTGATTTGATTGATGGTGACATAGAGGCATTCTGGATGGGAGATGGGTATATTCATGGTACCAGCGGATCACTTTTAACAATAAAGGCTCGCATAAGACTAAAATATAGCACCTTTCTTGGGAGGCTACAAAAAACTGACTGGACTCGTTTTAATCTTTTCATTCTGAAAGAGGGGAATAGTTTTTATTTTCAGTTAGATGATATCAACATGGATGATTTTCCGGGAGATTTCGAGCAAGTCATTAAGAAAAAATTGAATGATGACTTAAAGATGGATCCACTCGACTTTGACTTATTTAACGGAATTGAGATTAATCAAATACACTTTGAATCAATAGATCGCTATTCATTCAATCTTCTGATTATAACAAATAGCTAGCTTAACAATTAAACTCTTATTCGATGAAATGTATTTTATTGTCCTTCATTTTACTAACTATTTCATTCTTCGGAAGGGGGCAAGATAAAAGTTTTAGGGGAAATTGGATGACCCAAGAAACTATAAAAGTTCAAATTTCATCTTGGGAACTTGAAACGCAAATTAACGCAACCTTTGAAATCTATTTTGGAGATGACGGATCTTTTTCAATTTCAATTGATGATGATAATCAATTGAAACAAAAAGCCTTCAATTTCTATAAAGAGAATAATGGACTAGACTATAATAAATATGAAGTAATCCGAAAGCAAGGCAAAACTTATCATCTTTTACTAAATAGTAGCCATAATGAACAGGAGAGAATCCAGAAGATAAAAATAAATGGAGATCAATTAAACTTTTTTATCAGTCTAGCGGATGGAACTGAAAAAATACTAAACTTAACTAGATCGCAATGAATGAATCTTCATACAACAAAATATGGACAACTATTGGGTTATTTACTTCCTATAATGCTATAAATATGTATCTATATATTCAAGGTTCAGAAATAGCATTTCCATTCCCTGACTTTTCAAAAGCAGCAAGAGATACTATTAGTATTTACTCAATGATTACATATATACCATCATTTTTTGCTTTGATGGTTGTTTTGAAGCTCTACCAATCAAATAAAGAAAATCAAATTTGGAAAGAGAAAATACCAATTGCATTCAATTTAAATATTGATCTCAAAGACAAGCTAGGTATTTATTATCAGCGTTTCTTTTTTTTTATTTTTTTGATACTTCCACCAATTCTTCAAATTCATAGTTTGAAGAAATTCTTTACAACACATGCATATACACGAGATGGACATAATGAAATCGCTTCGGATTTTATAAGTCATCTATTTAATTGGCAACCTAATCCTTTAGCCAATGAATACATTTTTGGAGAAACATCTGGAAATCCGGTAACCTATTTTCCGTTTTTTGAACCTTGGATTTTCTTATTTAGTCAACTTGGTTTGTTCTTTTTCTTAATAATTAATTTAAAAATGGTTTTTAAAGATTGATAATTTTTCATTGTAAGTGTTGAGAAGAAAGAGTTTTTTTATTAAAAGGGTGGGGAGTGATACTTATTTTAGGGCAGGATTAACGGTTAGTTAAAGGTGAGTGGCATTTCTTCGTTAGACCAAATAATGTCTAATAATTTGGATGAAATGAAAATGAAATAATTTTATCATTATTTTATATATTACATATATAAAATATTTGACTATTAAGATTAATGAATTAAATATTTACCTGTATTTAGATGAAAAATTATTTATTAACAGTTGGTATTGATGATTATAGAAATCAACCGAAATTATACAATTGTGTAAAGGATGTTAGAGACTTCTCAGACATATTAATAGATAGTTATGGATTCGAAAGTGAAGACAGCATTGAACTAATCAATTCAAATGCTACAAGTAAAAAGATTCAAGATACAATTATCGATTTCTCAGAAAAATTGGAATCTAATGATTCATTTATAATCTTTTTCTCAGGACATGGTCATTACGATGAGAGAGCAAAAACAGGCTACTGGATCCCATTTGAAGGCACAAGTGAATACACTTCTTGGATTCCTAATCAAACTATTTTATCCCTACTGAATAATATAAAATGCAAACATATTGTTCTGATTGTTGACAGTTGTTTTTCTCATTCACTGTTATTAACCGAAACACCAAAATCCAATGATGAATATAATTCAAAAAGCTCAAGATGGTGTTTAGTTTCAGCTTATGACGAATCCTGGACAACAAATGACCCTACTTCAAATAGTGATTTTGCTTCTTCCATAATTGAATTTTTAGAAAAGGCAGAGGATGAATTTAGAATTAGCAAGTTAATAGAAAGTGTTAAAGACGATTTTGCGGGTAATACAAAACAAAGTCCACAAGGCCATCCCTTAATTTTAAAAAGTCATAAAGGAGGAGAATATATATTTAAAGTAAGTAATATCTTGGACCATAGAGACTTAAAGGGCTACGATAATTTCTTTAAAGTCCTTAAGTTGTATAAGACGAATACTAAATTTAATAAGTTAACAAAATTTGAAAACAAAAAAGAAAAAATAGGGTATGAGATATATCAAGAATATGATCCTATTATCAAATCATCAACAAATTACCTCTATTTATATTCAGGCATTATTCAAACCAAAACTTTTAAACAAATAAAGGAACATAAACCTGAAATTCTTAATAAAGATAAGCTTATAATATTTACAGAGAAGGATTTAAGTCAAAGTGATCCGAATAGAAGGTTAAATAATATTAAGAGAATATTTCAACCAAAAAATGCTTTATATATCGATGAATTTATTCGCGATATATGTAGTAGTACACTTAATGAATATAAAATTGATGATCCATTTCTTCAAATATCAAATTTCGTATTACCACTATACAAAGTTTACACAGATCTAGGAGTATCTATAAAACTAGAAATTGACGAATTAATAAGTTCTTGGTCAACAAAACAAAATGATCCTATCATTGTAATTAAAGGAACTGGTGGTATTGGAAAAACTACTTTCGCTCAATACATTACAGATAAGCTTACAAGTGCCTCTTCTCTAATTCCACTTTTTATTGATTCAGTGCTAATAAGGGAGACACTAGCTAAAAAATTTAAAAAAAGTAAGAAGTTGTCTGTGTATGACTTTTATGATGGTATTCAAATATCTGAACAAACAACGGATGGATTAACAGAAAATCAATTTAACCTTAATCTTGATGCAGGAAATGTTTTAATTATCATCGATGGTTTGGATGAAGTAATATCTAAAATTCCAGGTTTTGCTATTGATTCTATTATTGATTCTATTAGATCGATAACTGATCAAATTGGAAATGGAAAGGTTATAATCACTTGTAGGACACATTTTTGGAATCACGAGATTGAAAGAAGTAGTTTTCAAGTAATTGAGCTTAATCCGTTTAGCAAAGAAAAAGCCGTTGAATTTTTTAATAAGAGTCTTGAGAATACAAAAAAAAGACACAAGGCTATGGAATTAGCAAATGATTTTAAGTTATCAGAATCAGAAAATGCTTACCATCCATATATACTCGATATAATAAGATCAATAGTAGTATTAGATCAAGAAGACTTGGACCTTGATTTGTCCGAGTTCAATTCTCAGTATTTAAATTCAAAAATCAAAAATGATTATATAGTTTATAGAGTGTGTGAAAGAGAGGTTAGACGCATTGGCCAAATCATGGTGGACGATCAAGTCAAATTCTTTAAGTATCTGGCTATGGAAAGGAGAGGAAATGTTAAACTTAGAAATTTCACAAGAGAAGTTAAAGATGGAATAAAGAAAACTATTGATGATGTAAATGTTGAGGCTTTTAAAGCTCACCCTTTTCTATTAAAAACAGAATATAACATTGGTTTTAAATACGATTTCTTTTCAGAAATATTCAAGGCAATAGAAATAGCTGAGTATTTTAATGTAGCGGATAATGATAAAAAGCTTACAGTTAATGT
>CAYGNU010000329.1:4078-5684 GCA_964351175.1 uncultured Roseivirgaceae bacterium
CTCGCACGGACTCCTTCCTTCACATTGACGATTCCAAACTATTAAAACTATCGGGTTAATCGGAAATGCTGATTATTTCCGATCTCATTGATAAAATATTAAATGGTGCTTTTTTGAATAGTGAAAATAGAGATCTAGCAGCCGCCAATCTCTTTAACATTGCACTTAAAATTAATCATAAATCGAATCAAAATAATATTGAAGAGAATACTAAGTTATTAATTGAAATATTTGGAATAGGAAATAATAGACTTGGTAAAATGAGAATTATAGGACTAAATTCAGAAAAACCGATAAGGTTTAATTTTTCAAATCTGGAAATCTCAGATTCGGTCATAGATAATTATACTCATTTTTACAGATGCGATTTTGATCAATTTTCAACCAAATTTAAAAACTGTCACATTTCCAATGTTTCTACCAATGACAAGTTAGAAGGTAAGGTTAGTGGGGACATATTTATAAATTGTAAATATGATCAAAATATTGAAATGGCAATTAAAGAGCATCAAAATGTTCAAATCGATTCAGCTAATAGAACGAAGCAGTTTCTATTTAATTTCTTGCACTTATTTTATAGCAATGGAAGGCTAGGTAGGCAATGGGAAGACAAGGTTATAAAAGTTAGATATGACGGAATAAATAGTCCAGGGATTCCATATAAAAAAGTAATTAGAATACTAAAACGAGAGGAATTACTGGGAATTATGGTAGAAAAGGAAGGTGCCAAAATGTACATTAATGATCAATTTAAAACAGATGTAGCTAAATTTATTAAGGATGGTACTATATCTAAAACAATTTCTCAAATAATAAAGCAACTAAGTTAATCAGTTTCTATATTCTATGTTAAATAGACCTTTTTGAGCACTGGCCAACCAAAACATCGGGATTGGGGTAAAACCATCCTCCAGCTGGTGGAGCTAAGCATCATGAGCGCATTGGCGAACATAGATGAAAGAAAGATTACATGTGAACTATTCTTATTCTGCTACAAACGAAAACGAGATGCTCACATCACTGACGATCCTTACAGTCTATCAGCATACTAAGAATGATGATATGTGGTATGAGATTCCTTTGGCACTTTAGCGGTAAGGAAGCAAGACAGTGAGAAATGTAGTATAATTCAGCGTAATTTCATTTCATTAGATTTTTGAATTCAGTATTTTGCTTATTGTGTTCATTGAAGGGCAAGTATATCGCAGAAAAGATATTCATGATATGTATGGTGGTAATAGGCAAAGTGGTATATGTCCATCTGCAAAAACACCTTATATTTTCATTTTTACTGGATCTAGTGGTGCACAGCATGGCTATAAAGATGAATGGTTGAATGAAGATGTCTTTTCATACACAGGTGAAGGTCAAAGTGGTAATATGCAGTTCACCAAAGGTAATCTCGCATTGAGAGATCATTTATCTGCTGGTAAGAAAGTATTTCTATTTGAGTATATCGCTAAAGGAACGGTTAAATATATAAGTGAGTTAAGCTTTCTCGATTGCGACTATTTTGAAACTCACGATACGTCTGGTGAATGGAGAACTGGAATTAAATTCTTCTTTAAAAGAGTAGGAGAGGCCAAGTACTTGATCCCTATTGAAC